>NZ_JAPZSZ010000193.1:0-14220 GCF_027532095.1 Microcystis sp. LE19-195.1E | reverse complement strand
ATCGAGAATTTGAAAATAAAGAAGAACTGGAAAAAGTAGTCAATCAGCTTTTAAATGAAGGGGGATTGATTATTAAATGGAGTAGAAAACTTAAAAATAAGGGTAATGCTGTCAATGTAACTTAAATGCGTAAAAGCTTATTTACAAAGAGCCGTGGTTCCAGATTTTGGTGCGCCAACAATAAAAAATGAAGGTTGTTTTAACAAAATTATCAGATTTTTTGACTAATTTAGTCGTTCAAGTCTTGATTGTTGTTCATATTAGTTACAGCCTTTCTGGTAAAGGCGAAGCAGAGACTAATCCTTGCTAATCAAGTATTTCAGATGCAAGAATGAACCTCATGTATCTGAGAAACGCTGTATTGTTGTAAAAAACCAGTTCATCTCAGGAAATAATTGTCTATATGTCAAGCTTTTTAGGCACTAATTTCTAGACGACTGGCTATCCGATGACTATTTTCTTATCGCAGTTATCTTAATGGCAAGGTAGGAAATCTCTGGTTTTAGGGAACGCCGGAACAGCAGCTGGTAGTCTAGAGATAACTAATCTTTCTCTGTCATCCCTTGCACTTAATTAGATAACCACATCGTTGCTCACCTTGATTGATCCAGTGAGTCCGTTCGATCGTACAATCGGGCAGCAGCATCGCAAACATTTCTAATTCATGGCCACAGATACTGGGATAAGAACCAGCCACCTCAGCAATAGCGCAATGATGCTCGGCCAGGACATAACTATTTTCTGCTTCCAGTGCCACTAATTCTGCCATATAACCCTCCTCTTGGCGAATTTCCAGCAATTTTCTCATTCTTTCCCCTAAAGACCCCTTCCCGAGGCGCAATTGATATTCTGCCGCTTTGCGTTGCCACTGTTTTTTGAGAATTTCCCCCACCTGTTGCTCTCCCACCGTCTCCACGAGAGTATTGAGGAAAGAAACGGCGAAATTATCGTAATTATGGGGAAAACGGCCACGACCTTGACGACTGAGACGATAAATGTGCTGGGGCCGTCCTATCTTATTTTGTACGGCAAAATATTCTATCAGTCCTTCCTCCTCCAAATCCTTAAGATGGCGGCGCGTCGCTTGCGGACTAATACTTAACTCCTCAGCCAAGTCTTGGGCTGTAGATTGACCGTTTTTGAGCAAATATTGCAGAATATCGTCTTTCGTCGAGGCGGGTTGAGTCGTGGTCATGATACCAAAAACAGAGGCTTTAGCGTACAATTGCTGAGAGTCAAGAAGCGGCCAATTACCCCTACAGAGTAACCTGAATAACAGAGGTTTACCAGCATCCTCTGAAATTTTCCGTGACTTTGACAACAGCTTTGTTGTTAATCTATTATATAATCAATTTAAACAACTTTATTGTTGTTTAACTGCCTCCCCTGCCTACCGCGTAGAGAGAACACTAACCCCCATGAGTGCAACCACCGTTAAAAATCTCGTTAACCAACCCTACAAGTACGGTTTCATCACCGATATTGAATCGGAAACCATCCCCCGCGGTTTAAATGAGGAGATTATTCGCCTAATTTCAGCGAAAAAGAAGGAACCGGAATTCATGCTCGATTTTCGTCTCCGGGCCTACCATCAATGGCAAAAGATGACCGAACCCAGTTGGCCGCACGTTTCCTATCCTGCCATTGATTATCAAAATATTATCTACTACTCTGCACCCAAACAGAAAAAAGAAAAACTCAACAGTCTTGAAGAAGTTGACCCCACTTTAATCGAAACCTTTGAAAAATTAGGCATTCCCCTTTCGGAACAAAAACGCCTTTCTAACGTGGCCGTGGATGCTATCTTTGATAGCGTTTCTATCGCCACAACTTTTAAAGAAAAACTAGCAGAACAGGGGGTTATTTTCTGTTCTATTTCGGAAGCTTTACAGGAACATCCCGACTTAGTGCAGAAATATCTCGGTACTGTGGTTCCCGTGGGTGATAATTATTTTGCCGCTCTTAATTCTGCCGTTTTTAGCGATGGTTCCTTTGTTTTTATACCCAAAGGTGTCGTCTGTCCTATGGAATTGTCCACCTATTTTCGGATTAATAACGGTGAGACGGGACAATTTGAAAGAACTTTAATTGTCGCTGAAGAAGGGGCATCGGTAAGTTATTTAGAAGGTTGCACCGCTCCGATGTACGATAGTAATCAACTTCATGCCGCCGTCGTGGAATTAGTCGCCCTCGATAATGCGGATATTAAATATTCGACTGTACAAAATTGGTACGCTGGCGATGCCAATGGGAAGGGAGGTATTTATAATTTCGTCACTAAAAGGGGTCTGTGTAAAGGAGTTAATTCTAAGATTTCTTGGACGCAGGTGGAAACTGGTTCGGCAATTACTTGGAAGTATCCCAGTTGTGTCTTAGTCGGCGATAATTCCGTCGGGGAATTCTACTCAATTGCCCTAACTAATAACAAACAACAGGCCGATACAGGTACGAAAATGATTCACATTGGCCGCAACACCAAAAGTACGATTATTTCTAAGGGAATTTCGGCAGGTAATTCCCAAAATAGTTATCGCGGTTTAGTGAAAATGGGACCGAAAGCCAAGGGAGCAAGAAATTACTCCCAGTGTGATTCTATGCTGATTGGAGATAATGCCGAAGCTAACACTTTTCCCTATATTCAGGTGGATAACAACAGTGCTAAAGTAGAACACGAAGCTTCTACTTCTAAAATCGGTGAAGACCAATTATTCTACTTCGCACAACGGGGTATTTCCGAAGAAGATGCTGTCTCTATGTTAGTCAGTGGTTTCTGTAAGGATGTCCTCAGTAAATTACCGATGGAATTCGCCGCCGAAGCCGATAAACTCCTAAGTCTCAAGCTAGAAGGAACCGTCGGATAATCAGTAAAGTAGGGTGGGTTAGGCGATAGCCGTAACCCACCAAAAGCTAAGACAATTTATCCATCAATTGATGATTCGCCGTCAACCACCAAAACTAATATTTTTTTCTAGAAAAACATCTCATGAGTGAAGTAATTTTATCGGTAAAAAATCTGACCGCTAGTATTGATGGAAACCAGATTCTTAAAGGAGTTAACCTCGAAATTAAAGCAGGTGAAACCCACGCAATTATGGGGCGCAATGGCTCAGGAAAAAGCACCTTTTCAAAAGTAATCGCTGGACATCCCGATTATGAAGTAACTGGGGGAGAAATAATTTATAAAGGCGAAAACCTTTTGGACAAAGAACCCGATGAACGAGCGCTTATGGGTATCTTTCTCGCTTTCCAATATCCCTTAGAAATCCCCGGCGTTAGTAACCTCGATTTTCTTCGCGTTGCCTATAATGCCCGACAAAAATATTTAGGCTCGGAAGAATTAGATAGTTTTGACTTTGAGGAATTAGTCGAGAAAAAACTAGAAGTTGTTCAGATGAATCCTAGCTTTCTTGGCAGAAGTTTAAACGAAGGTTTCTCCGGTGGTGAGAAAAAACGTAATGAAATCCTCCAAATGGCTTTATTAGAACCTACTTTAGGAATCCTCGATGAAATTGACTCCGGTTTAGACATCGATGCTTTGCGAATTGTTGCCCAGGGAGTCAATCACTTAGCTACTCCCGATAACGCTTTTTTACTTATCACTCACTATCAGCGTCTGCTCAACTACATTGAACCCGATGTTATTCATGTTATGTACGATGGGCGCATTGTCACCAGTGGCGGTAAAGAATTAGCCCTCGAATTAGAAAGAACTGGCTACGATTTCCTCGACGAACAAATATTAGCCGTTAAGTAATCTAGCTATCAGTTATCAGGAGTCTGGGGAGGCAGGAGTCAGTAGCCGGTCGTCAGGAGGCAGGAGATGGCTTTTATTTATTCTCCCCTCTCCCCACACCCTACACCCCACACCCTACACCCCACACCCTACACCCCACTACCCCAACCCTCAACCCTCCAACCCCCTCCTACCAATGACAGCCATAATCACGAAACCTGAACAATCAGGAGAATTATTGTTAAAATTGTCG
Organism: Microcystis sp. LE19-195.1E; assembly: GCF_027532095.1. Lineage (NCBI taxonomy): Bacteria > Bacillati > Cyanobacteriota > Cyanophyceae > Chroococcales > Microcystaceae > Microcystis > Microcystis sp. LE19-195.1E. Next base: position 10,234 of record NZ_JAPZSZ010000193.1, on the reverse strand, counting down.
CGAGAAACGGTTCCCACTATCGATAACGGTAAAATTCTCGAATTAAGAGAATCGGGAGCCAGTAAAGCTCAAGAATTAGCCATCCCTGGCAGAAAAGACGAAGAATGGCAATTCACCGATTTAAGTCAACTATGGGCGATCGATTTTCGCGTCCCCCAACCCGTTACAATCGATAAAAATGCCCTCGCTACTTTTTTACTGCCCGAAGCCAAAAACAGCCACCTAGTCTTCGTTAACGGCATTTATCAGCCCGAATTGTCCGATATCTCCGCTTTACCCGCCGGTGTCAGCGTCGGGCATTTCGCCAATGCACAAAACGATGTTCTTGTCAACTATCTAGGGAAAGAAAAAACACCCGAATTTTTTACCGCACTCAACCAAGCTGGTTTAAGCGATGGGGCAGTAATTCACGTCACCGCTAACACCGTCGTCGCAACTCCGATACATCTCTTATTTATCACCGTTGTGGAGGAAATTCCCCGCTTTTATCAGCCCCATAGCCTAATCGTGGCGGAAACGGGAGCTAGTGTAAATATTATTGAGAATTACGGGGCTTTAGCCGAACATTGCTCCGATTTACCTCTAAATTACTCTTATTTTACCAACGCTGTCACGGAAATTTACCTCGAAGCCAACGCCGAAGTCATCCATACCAGAGTACAACGGGAATCGGGAGATGGTTTTCACATCGGACGCACGATAATTGAACAAGGGCGCGATAGCCGTTACACTCTCAACGAGATAAATCTAGGAGCTAAACTCTGCCGTCATAACCTCGATATCCTGCAAAAAGGAGAACAAACCGAGACAAATCTGCACGGATTAGCCATGATTACCGGACAACAAACCACCGATACCCACAGCGCCATCTATCTCAACCATCCCCACGGCATCACCAAGCAACTGCATAAATGTATCGTTGATGGTAGCGCTCACGCCATCTTTAATGGTAAAGTGTTTGTTCCCAAACCCGCCCAATTAACCAACGCCTCCCAGTTAAATCGGAATTTGTTAATTTCTAACAAGGCACGAGTCAACACCAAACCCGAATTACAAATTACCGCCGATAACGTCAAATGTTCCCACGGGGCAACCGTTAGCCAACTGGAAGCCGATGATTTATTCTATCTGCAAAGCCGGGGCTTAAGTGCCGACACCGCCCGCAGTTTGTTAATTGATGCTTTCTCGGCCGAGATTTTAGCTAAAATTCCTCTAGAATCTCTCCGCCAAAGATTGGGGCAATGCGTCGCCTGTCGCAGTGTGGAATAACTCTACCGGGGTGGGTGCCAACCTGCCCAAAGTACCCCTCTGACTCCTGACTAAAATGACAATTATCCAAGAAAAAACCCTCGCCCAAAAAGTCCGCGCCGATTTCCCTATCCTCCATCAAACCGTACACGATAAACCCCTTATCTATCTCGATAGTGCCGCCACTTCCCAAAAACCAATTCAAGTATTAGAAACCCTGCGAAACTATTACGAAAAAGATAACGCCAATGTGCATCGGGGGGCGCATACTTTAAGTGTCCGGGCAACGGAAGCCTACGAAGGGGCCAGAGATAAGGTCGCTAGGTTTATTAATGCCGCTTCTCGTCGGGAAATTGTCTATACTCGCAACGCCACGGAAGCGATTAATTTAGTCGCCTACAGTTGGGCATTAAATACCCTGAAAGCAGGGGATGAAATTATTCTCTCGGTCATGGAACACCACAGTAATTTAATCCCCTGGCAAATTGTCTCCCAAAAGACGGGGGCAGTGATTAAATATGTGCAGTTAACCAGCGAAGAAAGCTTTGATTTAGAACAATATAAATCCTTGTTGTCTGACAAAACTAAATTAGTTGCTGTCCTTCATGTTTCTAATACATTAGGCTGTATTAATCCCGTTGCCGAAATAGTCAGCCTTGCCCATCAAGTCGGTGCGAAAGTATTAATTGATGCCTGTCAAAGTGTCCCCCATTTAGCCATTGATGTGCAGTCCATAGATTGTGATTGGTTGGTGGCTAGTGGTCATAAAATGTGCGCCCCCACCGGTATTGGATTTTTGTACGGCAAAGAGGCGATTTTAGAGGCAATGCCGCCCTTTTTTGGTGGTGGCGAAATGATTGCGGAAGTCTATTTAGACCATTTTACCTGTGCGGAACTGCCCCACAAATTTGAAGCTGGAACCCCCGCTATCGGCGAAGCGATTGCCCTCGGTGCTGCAGTAGAATATTTAATGGGTTTAGGTATGGATAATATTCATGCCTACGAAGAAGAATTAACCGCCCATTTGTTCAAAAAATTAGGAGAAATTGAGGGGTTAAGAATTTACGGGCCGCCACCTAGTTTAACAGGCCAGGGTCGGGCTAGTTTAGCCGCCTTTAATGTGGAAGGGATTCATGCTAGTGATTTAGCTACTTTATTAGACCACGAAGGAATCGCTATTCGTTCCGGTCATCACTGTACCCAACCTCTACACCGCCTTTTTGATGCTTCCGGCAGCGCGCGGGCAAGTCTATATTTTTATAATACCCGTGAAGAAATCGAGCGCTTTATTGTCGCCCTACAGGAAACTATTGATTTCTTTGCCAATTGTTTTTCTTAGGGGTATCTCTGGCCCCTTTTCCTGTTCTTAAAGAGTGAAGGAAGTTACTTATTATTATCAAGGAATTTGTCCCGAAACGGGCGAGTTATTGCGCTTGCCCCGCACTCTTTTGGCTGAAAAAATCGCCCAAGATTTGATGACAACTATCACCAATCCTGAAGGTAAAATGTATGGCATTTTGTTAGGAGAAAATGCTGCTGGCGAAATAGAAGTTTTAAAAGCTTTTTCTGGACAGGGAGAAGCTGCTGGCTGGGTTCCGTCCCTAGTGGGGAGAGAAAAAATTATTCGGGAAGAAAAGCGAGTTTTGCAACTTTTAGAAACAATTAAACAGGAAATTATTACCCTAAAATCAATTCCCGAACATAATTTATATCGACTCAATCAAGCAAATTTTGAGCGTAAAATACAAGCTTTACAGCAACAACATCAAAACCAGAAACAGGAACGAGATAGGTTAAGAAATTTAGGAGATTTAAACCGAGAAGAATTAGAAAAATTAAATAATATCAGTCGTCAGGAAAAAAGAGAAAAAAAGCAATTAAAACAGGAACAAAAACAAGTTTTAAAACCCTTAATTGAGAAAATAAACGTAGCCAATCAGAGAATTATTGAACTTAAGCAACAGCGGAGGAAACTCTCCAAACAGTTACAGGAATTGCTGTATCAATCCTACTGTTTAAATAACTTTTCTGGACAATCTCTCTCCTTAGCTAAATTGATGGGCAGTAATTTGTTACCGACGGGAACAGGGGAATGTTGCGCCCCGAAATTATTAAATTATGCCGCCATGAAAGGATTAAAACCTGTCGCCATGGCCGAATTTTGGTGGGGAGAATCGAATCGAGATAGAAAACAGGGAGAATTTTATGGTGCTTGTCAAGAAAGATGTCAACCTCTCATGGGTTTTTTACTCTCTGGTTTACGTTCATCCCTAGAAATTATCTATGAAGACGAGGGAATAATTGCTATTAATAAACCTGCGGGATTATTATCGGTAGCAGGACGTTATCAAGATAGTCAAGATGCTGTGGTCAATCGGTTTCGTAGTCAGGGAAAAAATGTCATTCCAGTTCATCGTTTAGACCGAGAAACTTCGGGATTATTATTACTAGCTAAAAGTTTAGATATTTATCGTTGTTTATCCCAACAATTTCAACGGCGAGAAGTGGAGAAAATCTACGAAGCTATATTATCAGAAATTATTGAGCGAGAATCAGGCATAATTGACCTACCTCTCTGGGGAAATCCGCAAAATCGACCCTATCAAACTGTGGACTGGCAAAGGGGAAAAGCTAGTCAAACCTATTTTAAAGTTGTCGGTAAAGAAGGCAATTATTCTCGCCTCGAATTTATTCCCTACACGGGAAGAACCCATCAAATTCGCGTTCATAGTCAACAGGGATTAGGGATAGGAATTTTAGGCGATCGCTTGTACAATGGTAAGCAGTCCGACCGTTTACACCTACACGCTAAACAATTATCTTTTCGTCATCCTCAGACCGAAAATAAACTTGATCTCATCATTCCCACCCCCTTTTGAGAGCTATTAAACTTTTTCAGCAGACCCTAGTTAGTTTGGTTGGCAAATCTTCGTATTTTTGACTGCTTGATAACTTCAACAGAACGGATAATTGCACTCTCTTGAAAAATCCTTGTTAGGATAACGTCGCTACATCGCTTTACGGTAAACTTTTTCAGCTTGTCCGAGCGGGATTCCTGGTTCGATATCTTCAACAGTGCCATAGTTGGGATTCTCTGTCTGAATGATTCCCATCGGAAACATAAAAAAGAACTTGATTCCTTGCTCACTCTACCATTTCAGAAGTTTAATAAATCTCAGATTATGACCTTCTAAAGTATAGCTTGTAATCACTTGCTCGAATGAATGAGCATGGTGCGTTCCCAAAAATCTATCGGTGCGGCAGTAGGAGCCACATTAGGGAACGCACCCTACAGCGATGGCGTACTGCTACGCAGTGCCTTCGGCATCGCACTAACCCTAACAACAATTTTTGATTTTTACCAGAGGTCTATTGACTGAATGATGGGATGTAATATTTCAATAACCAGCATTTTCTTGGTGCTTGAGCTATACAATGAGAGCTATATTTTGATAGGACAAAAAAAGATTAGTATAGAGGTAAAATTAATGGCTGAAACCCTATATGAAAAAGACTATGTAGCCTGGCTGCAAGACCAGGCAGAAAAACTGTGATCGCCTAATCGCAATACTTTAGATTGGCAAACTTTAGCCGAGGAATTAGAGGAAATGGTTGATGAACGCAAATACAAAGCAGAAAGCTTTCTTATTCAACTCCTCAGTCACCTGCTACTTTACACCTACTGGAAGCATCCTTACTACCTACCCCAATGGACAGACGAGATAGATAATTTCAGATTGGAATTTAGCTTGCTGTTTCGCTCTAAGGTAATCTACAATCATGCCTTAGAACGGTTTGGTTATTGTTATCAAAAAGCTCTGGGAAAAGCGAGCCGCAAAAGTGGATTAACTTTACCAGTTGACTGTCCTTGGACAATTGAGAAAATTCTTGATGAAGATTGGTTCCCTGGTTAAAAACTGGAGCTTGCAATCCAACTTACATCCATACAACAATAGGGTGGGCAATGCCCACCTTACTTCAGTTGCTCAACAACTAATAGCTGGTATTCCAAAATCTGGTTGAAAAAGAAATTGATACCAATTTTCAATAGTCGTGATTAACATCTGAAAGTGCAATTCCGCTCTCAGAGAGGAATTGCACTTTGGAATAATCAACTAAGTCTGTCATCACTTTTGAAAAATGATATGAGTCAGCGGTTTAATCACTATCGGTGCAGCAGTAGGAGCCACATTAGGGAACGCACCCTACAGCGATTAAAATGCGTAGATTTCATGATGAGCTAGGCGGATTTGATGGTTTCAAATACTTCCGATTATCTAAGCAATCAATTACAGATAGTCCTAGCTCATACATAGCTTCCAAAGCCGCATTTTCATACTTGTTATACTCAGTCAGATCATGAATTATGTCTTTCTGCCCATGAGCTATATTATTTCTCCTGCTTACTAATGTCTTAAGTAAAAGCTCATGTTGATCCACCATTGAGCATGATAAACCAGCATCTGTAGAGTTCTTTTTAAGCAGCATAGGCTTTAAATTGCTATCTGCTTCTAAGCGAATATTGAATTCAATATTCTCATTAATTAAAGCTGGCAATTCGTTGGAAAAAAAGCTCCAAACTCCATCTGCTGACAAATCACCCCCAAGTTCTTTAAAGCGCTTCCTTAGCGATAGCTTTATAACCTCCTCACGGCATTGATTGCGTTTAATATTTTGCCTTTGAATTGTATCGAGGTATAAATCCCATGCAAATCTACAAAAACCTTCATAGTGAGCATATAGCAAAGTAGTAATAGCTCTCAAGAGAGCTTCATACCTTACAGGATGCTTAACCCTATCAGTCGTTAATATTTGAATTTTAATTGCAGCCAGTTCTCCTTCTCTCCAGTTGAGATCAGCCTCGATCTCATTCGCCCAGTTGCTCATTAAAAATTACTCCACAAGCTGAGTTTATTTAAACCTTCTTGAATACATCCAATTCTATTAGAAAGCTTAGTTCTGGAGTTAGCTCCAGGTCCAATATTATCCTTAAAGCTGTTTGACTGAACAATTTTGATTATTTCATCCCTAACAGAAGAATTATCCAGATTCTCTAATCTTTCTAGTATCCTAAACACGCCAATTGTAACAGCTTCAAAATAAGCTGGAGCTAAAGCACCAATTGGTGATTGATCGCGATATCGAACAAAAGCACCACTGCCGAGAATTTGGCTCAAGTAATCAAATAATCTATTAAAGTCTTGTGTTTCAGTAGAATAATCAAATTGTATTTCTTCAAATAATATATTTTCCATGTATGTGTCTAACCAATCTCTCACACTCCCCCGGAAGAGATCTTGAGCATTTTTTGCGGCAAAAAATCTTAAGACAAGCTCTTCGTCTCCCTTTTGTTCTTTTTCTGATTGAGACAATGTATCTATGCAAGTCTTAAAGTTTGAATAGGAGGATCTTTCTTGGAGAAACCTATAGAACTTTATACCTGGCTCACCAAACATCCTAGAAGAACAGTTGCGAATTTCCTGTGGAGCTAGAATTGATCCCCCAGTATTTAACCTCTTGAACATTTCATAACGCAGAAAAGAATTACTTTGCCTTTTAATAATTACTGTCCTTACAGAGGATCTTTTAATCCTAAGCTTGAGTCTCAATGATAAATCTTCAAAAGTCAGATTATTAAGTTCTGAAATCTGATCACAACCTTCTAACTTTAGAGATTTCAGCTTTTCTCCATCTATATCAGTGAAATTCAGTACATTGGCATCAATGAATTGAATCACAGAGCTAAGGCGTTGTAAGCCATCAATTAACTCCAAAACCCCCTCTGAGTTCTCAATAGTAAATATCTGTGGTATTGGCAACTCAAGAAGTATGGATTCTATTAAACGAGACTTTTGTTGATTAGACCATCGGAATAACCTTTGATATTCCGGTTGAATAATGAGTTCATTTTGAGAATATAAACTGATGATTTCTCCAAAGCTGAGATCGATAGATTCAGTACGAACCTCACCAATTTTGGCATCTATCCGTTCATCTATTGATTCCATCATCATATTGCTCCTAGACTTCTAAACCCTATGGCAAGCAAAACTTGTACCTTAAACATTCTAATCGTAATCTGCCAGTTGAATATTACATTCAAGGAAAAAGTATGAACAGGGAACGAGCCGCATAACTATTAATCATACCGCTCCCTGCGGTCGAGCAACCTCCCCCATCCTAATATCCCACTTCCATCGGTCTAACACCGCCTCAATAAAACCTAATACCGCACTGTGCGGTTTAATCACCTCAATTTGGGCATAATTACCGCAGAGGGTAGTCTAGCACCCCACCCAAGTGGGTTCTAGCACATTTAAGGTAAAGGCGAAATTAAAAATTGTTGCTATCCTACAGTCAAACGTCTAGAATGGTCATTAATTTTTGTGAATGGTCGGGTCTTCTAACCGAAGGCATTGACGAAAAACACATTGTATCTGTCCTAGAGGCACTATGAAAAAGCTTAAGCAATACTGGACTGCTGAAGCACTGGAAAAAGACTTAGGCGATCCTCTCAATCCCGATAACCCTCTATCCTACAAGCGGGTGATCGAAATTGACGAGAGCGAAGAATTTCCCCACGAGGAAATTCGCTGGTTATACGACTGGAAACTCCAACACTACTACATTCCCACCGATTGCGGCGGTGAGTTCACCTCTTTTGAGGAATTTGTCGCTTTTGTGCGCGTACTTTCCCGACGGGATCAAACTATCGGCATCGCTTTTACTACCCTATTCTGGTCGTTTTTAAACTGGATGGCGGGAACCCCAGAACAGAAACAGAAGCTCGCCCGTTTTATCATGGATGACTATGGGGCGATGTGTCTGGGTTACTCGGAAAAGGAACACGGCAGCGATCTGATCAATGGTGATCTGACCGCGACGAAGGTGGAAGGAGGTTATATTCTCAATGGTGAGAAATGGCCGATTAACCGGGCGACTATCTCTGGAGTTTCCTTTATTTTGGCGAAAACCGATGCTAACGGCGGTCCAAAGTGTTTAACCCTATTTATGGTCGATAAACGGCAATTAGACCCCGAAAAATACTATAATTTGCCGAAAATATACACCCATGGCGTGCGCGCCTCGGATATGAGTGGCATTGGTTTTAAGGATTGTTTCGTCCCCGATTCCATGCGTTTACGGGAGGAGGGAGACGGTTTAGAATTAGCCCTGAAAGGTTTCCAGATTACCCGAATGTTGTGCGCTGCTTTTTCCCACGGGGCAGCCGATACCGCTTTGAGAACTACCCTCGGTTTTGCCGTTAATCGGGTAATCTATAACAAAACTGTGATGGATTTGCCCCAACCCCGGCGCACTCTCGTGGATGCTTTCCTTGACATCCTTATTTGCGATTGCGAGACGATTCCGGCCGCGAGAGGTTTTCATATTATCCCCGAACAGTTTAGCGTCTGGGCTTCGGTGGTAAAATATTTTGTCACCGTCCGTCTGGAGGAGATGGTTAATAGTGTTTATGTGGTCTTGGGATCGCGTTTTTATATGCGAGAAGAACACGAATTCGGCATCTTCCAGAAGCTACTGCGGGATAATTCGATTATCAGTATGTTTGACGGCAGTTCGATCGTCAATCTTCATGCTTTAATCCTACAATTGCGTCCTTTAACCAAATATCGGGCTAAACGCAACTCGCGCACCATGTCGGCGTTAAAAAGCCGTTTAGAGGCGATTTTTAGCCTAGAAAAGTCTGTTCCTCCCTTTGAACCCAATAATTTAGAGTTATTTGGCCGGGGAATGGATGATTCCCTACAGGGTTTAGAGATTGCCCTTGATATGCTACAGGGATTGAAAGATTCTCAGGAGGTGGACCGGGAAGTATTAGAAAATCTGTTGATGTTGGGTAATTTAGTTTTAGAGGAACTAAATGCTCACGATGAACAGATTAGCCAATCGAAATTCGAGTATGGTCACGACCAATCACCCGAATTGTTCGAGATTGCCAAGAAATACTGTACTTTACACGCCGCTTCCGCTTGTTTACACACTTGGCTTTATAATCGTTCCATCTTGGGTGAATTTTTTGCCCAGGGGGAATGGTTGGTGTTGAGTTTACACCGATTACTGCGAACTCTCCGGCCGCTGCCTTACACTCTATCTGAGGTGTATGTAGAAAATGTTGCCCAAGAATTGCTGAAATTATATCGAGAAAATCAACATTTTTCGATCGTGCCTTTTCAATTAGCCCCTTCACAAACTACCGAGGAAAAAATCCATGAACTCCAACTCCAATCTTAATAATCTCGTACAAAATTGGTTAGTCAAACAGTTAGCTGATCAGTTATCTTTGGATGCAAAAACGATTAATGTGACTGAACCTTTAACCCGTTATGGTTTAGATTCGATCGATGCGGTAACGATGGTGGGTGATCTGGAAGATTGGGTCGGTCAAGAGTTACCTTCTACCCTTTTCTGGGATTATTCTACTATTGAAAAAGCGTCTCTTTTCCTAGTAGAAAACTACGATCTTTCTAATCTTTCCGGTGAGGAAACCCCCGCAGAAGTTGCTCCCGTCGCTGAAAAAGCTGAACCGGCCGTTAGTGGTGGCAAAGGTTGGAGTTTATTCGGTCGTCGTTAATTTTAGGTGTAGGGTGGGTTAGGCGACGACAATTTATGCTAGGGAAAATTATCTAGTATTCGCCGTAACCCACCTATATTAGTTATCAATTGGCTCTGTTCTCTACTCACCAGTATAGGAATTGCTAAGTACCTAAACAAAATTAATTACCCATTTCTCCGTAAAGCAACAATCGCTGTATTTCTTTTCTGTTGCCCGTTCCGCAGTTCTGGAGTTCCCTCTCACCACTAGGAAATTTATTTTGTACGACTACTTAGGGTTTGCTGAAAAAGCTTTTCCTGGGGGCAGGGTGTGGGGTGTGGGGTGTGGGGTGTGGGGTTTTACCAGTTTTGAGGTGGTCAACTACCTAATTTTCAGGGAAAAAGTACCTGAATTTTCCCCCGATCCCCGCAA
>NZ_JAPZSZ010000309.1:0-9307 GCF_027532095.1 Microcystis sp. LE19-195.1E | reverse complement strand
TGTCTATCTTTTGGTATTAACCTGTTGATGCCTTAAGTCCTTCCCTATATGGATTTCAGATACTTTTGAGTGTAGGCGCTCTCATCGAATTTTATTTTAAGTTAATTATTTGCATAACAATTCCCGAAGAGCCTTTTTTCTTTTTCCTTTTCTTTCCCGCCCTTAGGCGGGTCGATTTTTTTGAGAAAATGGCGTTAATGTTAAATTTTATTAAGGCAATGAAAGAGTTATCGGTTATCAGTTGGGAAGGTGGTGTTATATTATGGGTAGTAAAGTTGATCAAAAAGCTGGTCAGTTTGCTATTAGAATAGTAAATGCTGATAAATATCTCAGCCCAGAAAAGAAAGAAGTTATCCTGTTATAATAAAGTTAATTGATATTTGTTTAAGTTATGAACTTCAACCTTTATCTGGAAGATGAATTAAGTCAGCAACTACAGGCTTTATCTCACTCTACAGACAAATCCCAGAATGCTTTGATTCGAGAAGCAATACAGCTTTTAATTACCACAAAAGAACAGTCTCAATGGTCGTCAACTATCCTTAATTTTCAAGGTGTAAGTGATGGTATTATTTTTGAAGCTTATAGAAAGGAACTTTCCCCACCTAGAGAAGATGAGGTGATTTAGTGCTGGTTTTGCTCGATACTTGTACGATTAGTGATTTTGTCAAAGGTGATAGCAATACTCTAGGGCAGATCAAAAATCACTGTCTGTTAATAGGTGCAACGGCGATTACTCATAATCTTAAATTGAATAGGACTTGCTGAAAAAGTAGGGGCGAAGCATTCGGACAGGAAATCTACGGTTTCAGCGATAGGTTATACCCGAATGCTTCGCCCCCAGAGGACACAATCGCCTTTTAGGAATAATTGGAGGGAAAATTCCGGGACTTTTTCCCTCAAAATCGGTAAAACCCTACACTCGGCCACCGGGAAAAACTTTTTCAGCAAACCCTAAATACTGGCTTTTTCTCTTCAACGGCTGATTCCGCGAAGTTGCTCCAGAAGTTGATCAAGAATGTCTTCCATCTCTTCCGGGCTTCTGCCCATCCTGACCGGTCCGCGCAGAAACTCTTTAACCGTTATCTTTTTATCGCGGAAGTCACGGACAAAATTATAGATTTTTTCGGTGGATTGAACTTGTAATTTCATCTCCTCTAGCATTTGCTCAATCGGGTCGATGCCATCCTTCTCACAAGCGCGACTGGCCCTCACCATCTCGCCTTCCGGGGTATTTCGCACCGATCGCAGTTCTCTCTTCAGGTTCTCGTATTGCTTTTTGAGTAGTTCGTTATTGGTTTCAACCCTCTCGCACTGTCGTTTGAGGTCGCTTTCCGATGAGCCTTCAACCTCGAAAGAGTCTCCCATTTGATGCTGTCGTTCGATTTCCAGCAGTCTGGCAATATCTCCCTCTTTATAGGCACGGTTGACCTCCTTCATGATCTCATTGTGACGCATCCGAGTTTCGGGATCCGTAACCTTGTCGGGGTGAAAAATCTCAGCCATTCTCAGGAAAGTGCGGCGTATTTGTCTAGATTCGGGAGATTTAGGCGAGCTTTCAGGTGATATCTCTGTTCCATCATCGTGACGGCCGTAGGAGTCTCCCCCAGAGAAGAAATCCTGCGCGGATTGCTCCGATGATCCTTCCGACTCTTCGTCTCCGAAAAGTTCGTCTAGTTCTTCATCTCCATCCTCAAATTTTGGGCTAATCACCCCCGTTAACTGAAGTGTCTCGTAAATTCCGAGAATCCTTTTTTTTGTCTGCTGCCCCAATTTTCTAGCAGTGAGGATTTCGTCAAAAAGGGCGTGTATTTCGCGGTCGAGGTCGGTAAGTTTTTGATAGAGGGGTTGCCCTCTCTGGAAAATCTCCGTCGCCAGGGAACGCATCTGGTCGAGAAATTTCTTCAGTTCGTTGCGTTTTCTGCCAATCTGCTTAAGGAGCCACTGATGCTCCTCCTCTAAAGCTTGGAGACGAAAATGTAGGGAAGACAGAGCCAAGGAAGGAGAGGTAGGCGAATCAGAGGAGTTCGGTGATTTCGGCTTTTTAGATCTGGTCATTACTTTGGGGTGAAAGCATATTGTCCATTCTACCAAGCCGCAAGGAACCGCATTCCTAAAACTCACCCTTGGCTCGTTTTGTTGTTTCTCCCCACTTCCCCACTTCCCCACCTCCCCACTTCCCCACTTCATAATTCATAATTCATAATTCATAATTCATAATTCCCCACTCCCCTGCTCCAGCGCTCCTACGGAAACCTTTTTAAGTGGCTAGAAGCTAGATATATCAATGGTCTTAATTAATTCTTATCAATCGAATTAAATTTTTGTAAATAAAATTCTCGATCGGATTAATTATTTTTTCCAAATTCCGCTAGACTTATTTATTAAGTTCAATCAAGTTTAGATATTCCATAGCTAAATTTCTATAGCACGGGCTAGAAGGAAAATTTAGCGAGGGATTCCTTTACCCATAATTCAGCACACATACTTGCTTTGGCAGCAGGTAGGAGGACTCTATGTCAAATTTTTCGAGACGGAAATTTTTAACCACGGCGGCGGTTTCAGCGGCAGGGGCTGTTGTCCTGAAAGGTTGTGTGGGTAATCCCCCCGACACTACCGGTGGAACCACCACCACCGCGCCCGCTGCCCCGGTTGCTTCTCCCGTAGCGGTGGCCCCCGGAGAGGCCCCTGAAACCACCAAAATTAAATTAGGTTATATTCCTATCGTTGAGGCCGCACCCTTAATTATTGCCAAGGAAAAAGGCTTTTTTGCTAAATACGGGATGCCCGATGTGGAAGTCTCCAAACAAGCAAACTGGGGATCTGCTAGAGATAACGTCGAAATTGGGGCAGATGCGGGCGGAATTGACGGAGGACAGTGGCAAATGCCCATGCCTTACCTAATTTCCGAGGGACTAATCACCAAAAATAACGTTAAAGTCCCTATGTATGTGTTAGCGCAGTTAAACACCCAGGGTAACGCAATCGCGATCGCGGGTAAACACGAGGGCAAAAATATCGGTTTAGACCTGAAACCCGCCAAAGATTACATCCTCGCCATGAAAACGACGGGAACTCCCTTCAAAGCCGCCTATACTTTCCCGAAAGCTAACCAAGACTTCTGGATTCGTTACTGGTTAGCCGCCGGTGGTATTAACCCCGATACGGATATTAACCTAATTGCGGTTCCTGCCGCCCAAACCGTGGCCAACATGAAAACCGGAACCATGGATGCGTTTAGTACCGGCGATCCTTGGCCGGCGCGAATTGTAGCTGATCAGATCGGTTTTATGTCAGCTTTAACCGCAGAAATCTGGCCCTATCACCCGGAAGAATACCTCGCTATCCGCGCTGATTGGGTGGATAAAAACCCGAAAGCCACCAAAGCGGTGTTAAAAGGAATTATGGAAGCGCAGCAATGGCTCGATCAGGAGGCAAATCGGGCAGAAGCGGCGGCAATTCTCGCTAAACCGGCTTATTTCAACCTCAAGGAAGAAATTATCGCAGGTCCCCTCAAAGGAATACAGAAAATGGGTGACGGCAAACCGGAAATCACCGACAAAAATAAAGGAGTTTTCTACTGGAAAGATCCCGTCGGTAGCGTTTCCTATCCGTACAAGAGTCATGATCTCTGGTTTTTAACCGAAAGTGTTCGTTGGGGTTTCTTGCCGAAAGAAACTTTAACCACTGCCTCAGCATTAATCGACAAAGTTAACCGCGAGGATCTTTGGAAAGCGGCAGCTACAGAATTAGGAGTTCCTGCGGCCGATATTCCCACCAGTACCTCCCGCGGTGTCGAAAAATTCTTCGACGGCAAAACTTTTGACCCCGCTAATCCCCAAGCTTATCTCGATAGTTTGGCAATTAAAAAATAGCGAGCTTTTCTCGATAGGCTAGGGGCATAAAATATCTAGTCTATTAATCCCAAAAGTGTTTTCTTCTCTCCCCAATCAAGTAACTTTATCTTCAACAAAGGAAAACGGCAAAATGGCAAGTAGCGTCAGCAGAAAAAGTAACGGTGGTTTCAACTTCGGTAAATTCTGGAAAAAGCATTCCCAAGACATTCTTCCCCCTATTATCGGTACCCTGGGTTTTCTGATTGTTTGGCAATTAGTCTCGATGCTGGGATTAATCAAATTACCCCCCCCATCCGACCTAATCACCAATGAACGGACTCGTACCTATTTAATGTATCCTTTCTTTGATCGTGGGGGCATTGATAAGGGACTATTCTGGCAAACTTTAGCGAGTCTGCAACGGGTATTAATCGGTTATTTTTTTGCCGCAGTGGTTGGTATTGGCGTTGGGATTATGGTCGGTTTAAATTCTTTCTTAAATAAGGCACTCGATCCCCTTTTTCAATTCCTGAGAACAGTTCCTCCTCTTGCTTGGGTTCCCCTATCTTTGGCCGCTTTACAACAAAACCAACCTGCTGCTTTATTCGTGATCTTTATTACCGCAGTTTGGCCGATTTTGATTAATACCACCGTCGGTGTCCAACAAATTCCCCAAGACTATATCAACGTTAAACAAGTCTTGCAATTGTCCAGCAAAAAATTCTTCTTCAAGATATTAATTCCCTCGGCACTTCCCTACATCTTCACTGGTTTGAGAATTGCGATCGGTTTAGCTTGGTTAGCGATTATTGCGGCTGAAATCGTTATGTCGGGTATCGTCGGTATCGGTTTCTTTATCTGGGATGCCTACCAAAATAACTACATCAGCGATATTATTCTTGCGCTGTTTTATATCGGTGGTGTGGGTTTATTACTCGATCGCTTTATGGCTTGGTTGCAAAATCAAATCGTTCGTCAATAGGGAATCGATGGGGAAAATTTCCCCATTTTCAAATAACTGAAACTTGAGCCAATTTAAGGAGAAAAAACTATGAGTTTGTTTGTCGCTGTCGATAACATTGATAAAGTATTCCCCCTCAGTGGTGGCGGTGAATATGTGGCCTTGAAAGGGATTGATTTACAGATCAAAAAAGGGGAATTTATCTCCCTCATCGGTCACTCTGGTTGCGGAAAATCAACCCTCTTAAACATGATCGCTGGTTTAGATTTGCCCACGGAAGGGGTGGTGACTTTGCAAGGTCAAAGCATTAAAAAACCGGGACCCGATCGCATGGTAGTCTTCCAAAACTATTCCCTTTTGCCCTGGTTAACCGTCAAAGAAAATATCACTCTGGCCGTCGATCAAGTTCTCACCCAACTATCAGAAGACGAAAGAAAAGCTGAAGTCGAAAAATATATCGATCTGGTCAATCTTCGTCATGCAGTGGATAAACGTCCCAACGAATTATCGGGGGGGATGAAACAACGGGTAGCGATCGCTCGCGCCCTAGCCATCCGTCCGAAAGTCCTCCTTTTAGACGAACCCTTTGGCGCGTTAGATGCCCTGACTAGAGGTAATCTACAGGAACAGTTAATGCAGCTGTGCGAAGAATACGAAATGACCTCGGTAATGGTGACGCACGATGTGGATGAAGCGGTGCTATTATCCGATCGCATCGTCATGCTCACCAACGGCCCCGGCTCAAAAATTGGCGGTATTTTGGAAGTGGATATCCCCCGTCCCCGCAAACGCATGGAAGTGGTAGAACACCCGAGTTACTACAGTCTCCGGAGCGAGATTATCTATTTCCTCAACCAACAAAAACGGATCAAAAAACTGCGCGCCCGCAAAGTCGAAGTAATTGCCCGTCACGGTTTAGAAAAAGTCAATCTAGAGATCGGTTTTGTTCCCCTCACCGCTTGCGCGCCCCTAGCAGTGGCCAAAGAAAAGGGATTCTTTACTAAACATGGTCTAGATGAGGTGAATTTAGTCCGGGAAACCAGTTGGCGAGGCGTTGTGGACGGGATCGCGGGGGGATTCCTCGACGGGGCGCAAATGCCTTCAGGAATGCCCACCTGGTTAACCGTCGGTGGTTATCAGGAGCAACCTTTGCCGATTGTCAGCGCCCTGACTATGACTCGTAACGGTAACGGTGTCACCCTCGCTAAACGCTTCTATGACGAGGGAGTGATTGACGGTAACGCTTTAAGACAGATGCTATTGGAATCGCGGGAACAGCGCCATATTTTTGGCATGGTTCACCCCTCCTCCATGCACAATTTGCTCCTGCGTTACTGGTTAGCGGCAGCGGGAATTGACCCCGATCAAGACGTTCACCTCGAAACTATTCCCCCGGCCCAAATGGTAGCCGACCTGAAAACCGGTAGTATTGACGGTTACTGTGTCGGTGAACCCTGGAATCTACGGGCTGCCATGGAAGGTATCGGTTACACCGTCGCTACCGACTTAGAAATCTGGCAGGGCCACCCGGGTAAGGCCCTGGGAGTCCGGGAAGATTGGGCCAATAAATACCCTAATACCCATGTCGCTTTAGTCAAAGCACTGCTGGAAGGTTGTCGCTACTGTGCCGATGAAACAAATCAGGAAGAAATTCGTCAAATCCTCGCCAGTCGTCAGTACCTTAGTACCAATATCGATTATATCCAACTGGGTGATCCCAACTCCTACGCGTGCAGTCTCGATCAACCGATGAAAGAATATGCACACCATCTGTTCTTTGGGGATGGAGTCAATCGTCCCAGTCGTACCGAACACCTCTGGATGATGACCCAAATGGCGCGCTGGGGCCACATTCCTTTCCCCCGTAACTGGGTAGAAATTCTCGAACGCGTCTGTCGGGTGGGTGTCTTCAGTACCGCAGCCCGGGAATTGGGTCTAGGGGATATTAAATATCGTCGCACACCGATCCTGTTATTCGATGGTATCGAGTTTGATGCCGAGGATCCGATCGGTTATCTCAATAGTTTAGAGATCAAACAAAACATCACCATGGCCGAAGTGGCTATTGATGCTCGTCCTAGTGCGGTGGAACCCCGTAAAATCGCCTAACCAGAGGTAAAAGGGGAGATTTTCTCCCCTTTTACCTCTAAAATATTATCCCATTGGATTAAGCCCTGCAACTCTGCCACTTTCTACCTGTCTTTCGACTTTTTAGCGACTATAATCATGTACACCACCACCGACACAGTTAACCGGGCAATCGAGGCCCCCACTAAAGAAGCTTTTGTCACCATTGAAGGAGTTTCTAAGGTTTATCCCACTCCTAGAGGCCCCTACACCGTCCTCAAGGACGTTAATCTCAGCATCAATGAAGGTGAATTTATCTGCGTGATCGGTCACTCTGGTTGCGGTAAATCGACCCTATTAAATATGGTGTCGGGTTTTTCTTCTCCCACTGATGGCATCGTTAAAGTTAACGGTAAGAAAATTACTAAACCTGGGCCTGATCGCATGGTAGTGTTTCAAAACTATGCTTTATTGCCTTGGTTAAGCGTTTTTGAAAATGTCTATCTTGCGGTAGATGCGGTGTCTCCCAATGCCCCAGAGGCACAAAAACGCTCGATCGTGCGCGAACATTTAGCCATGGTGGGTTTAACCGAAGCTATGGACAAAACCCCTCCCCAAATCTCCGGGGGGATGAAACAACGGGTTTCGATCGCTCGCGCTCTTTCTATCCGTCCGGAAGTATTAATTCTCGATGAACCTTTCGGTGCGTTGGATGCGATTACCAAAGAGGAATTACAGGAAGAATTGCTGAAAATCTGGCAAGATAAACGCTGTACGGTGTTGATGATTACCCACGATATCGATGAGGCTCTTTTCCTCGCTGATAAGCTGGTAATGATGACCAATGGACCAGAAGCGAAAATCGGCGAAGTGATGAATATTCATTTCCCCCGTCCCCGCGATCGGGAGAGAATTATGGAGGATCCTGAATATTATCGTCTGCGTAACTATGCCCTCGACTTCCTCTATAATCGTTTCGCTCACGATGATGTTAGCTAGATGTGAGCATTTGTATTAGTTTGGGGTGCGGTTGACTTAACAGCGATCGCACCTAGATTTTTTTTCTGGGGAAGCCTTCTTCAAGTAAAATTATCTCTAACTAGGTAAGTAGGTAGGCACAATTATTTGTAGGATGGGTTAGCGGTAGCGTAACCCATGCGGGCGTTGGGTTTCATGCTTCAACCCAACCTACGTTCATTTTATATTTAATTCCACCCACCCACTTAGATGTTAAACATTGTCAGATACTCCCCTTATAAAGGGGGGATTAAGGGGGGATATACTTACTTGTTAACTAAATAGAACAATTAGCAGTCAAATACAATAATAATTTTTACTTTTTACTTAATCGATCATGCTCAAACAGATACGGAAACTACTTATCAATTTTGGTCAACAATGGCGCGATGAAGATTTCATGAAGTCGATTCATATCATCGAAAACATAGTTTCTAAGGTTTTATCCGTAGCCTTAATTGTTGTTATTATTGTTTCTCTTTATGATTTAGTAGTTATCCTAATCAAAGACCTATTTACTACGGAACCCGTCGGTTTTTTTAGTAAAACTTTAATTGAAATCTTCGGATTATTTCTCAATATTTTGATCGCTTTAGAGTTATTAGAAAACGTCACTGCTTACTTAAGAAAACACATCGTACAGGTTGAATTAGTCGTAGTTACGGCTTTAATTGCCATCTCTCGAAAAATTATTATTTTTGATCCCAATAAATACAGTAAAGATGATTTAATTGCCCTCACCGTGGGAACCTTAGCTTTAGCGGCAAGTTATTGGTTAATCAGAAAAGTTAATCGCGATAATCGTTCTTGAATTAAGGGAAAGGGATAGATTTTCTAAATCTATCCCTTCTAAATAGGGTTTGCGGCAAAAAGTAGGGGCGAAGCATTCGGATAGGAAATCTAGGGTTTCAGCGATAGGTTATGCCCGAATGCTTCGCCCCTACAGGACGCGGGCCGATGAAGATGTAAGGTTTTGAAACATGATTCTCTCAAAATCTTGCACCTGTTTCGCTCGTAAAGCCCCAAAACCCTTACTTTGCCTACATTTCACATTTATTCAGCCAGCCCTAGGGCTGGCTGAATAAATCTAAAAACATTGTTCGATAATACTTTGAGACCTTTTTGAAATCCAAAAGTACCAGCCATTGGAGTGAGCGGGGGGAAAATTCCTGGACTTTTTCCCTGAAAATTAGGTAATTGACCACCTGAAAATGGGTAAAACCCTACACCCTACACCCCACACCCCACACCCTGCCCCCAGGAAAAACTTTTTGCCGCAAACCCTATTTACCGAAATTTTGGGTTAAAGCCCCGTCCTTTTAGGACGGCTTTTTAAACTATATCTTGTTAACTTAACTTTTATTGTGCTATACTGATTTTGTCTAAGTCCCCCCTGCGTAAAATGTTTGTCTTAGAGTTTAAAGTT
>NZ_JAPZSZ010000055.1:0-9135 GCF_027532095.1 Microcystis sp. LE19-195.1E | reverse complement strand
TGACTTCGTTTCTCAGGAATTGAGAGCGGCGGAAGACCCGGAATTTGAAACCTTCTACACTAAAAATATTCTGCTTAACGAAGGTCTGAGAGCTTGGATGGCTCCCCAAGACCAACCCCACGAAAACTTTATCTTCCCTGAGGAGGTTCTCCCGCGTGGTAACGCTCTCTAATATCCCTACCGCTACCGGTCGTGACCAAAGTTCCACCGGCTTCGCTTGGTGGTCTGGTAACGCTCGTCTCATCAACCTCTCCGGTAAACTGCTCGGCGCTCACGTCGCCCACGCCGGTTTAATCGTTTTCTGGGCCGGGGCAATGACCCTGTTTGAAACCGCCCACTTTATCCCCGAAAAACCGATGTACGAACAGGGTTTAATCCTGCTTCCCCACTTAGCTACCCTCGGTTTTGGGGTCGGTCCGGGTGGTGAAGTAGTCGATACCTTCCCCTACTTCGTCGCTGGTGTTCTGCACTTAATTTCTTCGGCTGTACTCGGTTTTGGTGGTATCTACCACGCTATCCGCGGACCGGAAACCCTAGAGGAATACTCTAATTTCTTCGGTTACGACTGGAAAGACAAAAACCAAATGACCAACATCATCGGTTATCACCTGATTCTCTTGGGTGGTGGTGCGCTGTTGTTGGTATTTAAAGCCATGTTCTTTGGCGGTGTCTATGATACCTGGGCACCTGGTGGCGGTGATGTCCGCATCATCACCAATCCTACCCTCAACCCCGCAGTTATCTTTGGTTATCTGACCAAAGCTCCTTTCGGTGGCGAAGGCTGGATTATCAGCGTCAACAACATGGAAGATATCATCGGCGGTCACATCTGGATTGGCTTAATCTGTATCGCTGGCGGTATCTGGCACATTCTCACCAAACCCTTTGCTTGGGCGCGTCGCGCTTTCATCTGGTCTGGAGAAGCCTATCTGTCCTACAGCTTGGGCGCTCTTTCCATGATGGGCTTTATCGCCGCCGTTTACGTTTGGTTTAACAACACCGCCTATCCCAGTGAATTCTACGGTCCGACCGGTATGGAAGCTTCCCAAGCTCAAGCTTTCACCTTCTTGGTGCGTGACCAACGCTTAGGTGCTAACGTCGCTTCTGCCCAAGGCCCCACCGGTCTAGGTAAATACCTGATGCGCTCTCCCACTGGCGAAATCATCTTCGGTGGTGAAACCATGCGTTTCTGGGATTTCCGCGGTCCCTGGTTAGAACCCCTCCGTGGTCCTAACGGTTTAGACCTCGACAAAATCAGAAATGACGTACAACCCTGGCAAGTCCGCCGCGCGGCTGAATACATGACCCACGCTCCTTTAGGTTCCTTGAACTCTGTAGGTGGCGTTATCACTGACGTTAACTCGTTTAACTATGTGTCTCCTCGCGCTTGGTTGGCCACCTCTCACTTCACCCTCGCCTTCTTCTTCCTCATTGGACACCTCTGGCACGCTGGACGCGCTCGCGCCGCCGCCGCCGGTTTCGAGAAAGGAATTGACCGCGAGACTGAACCCGCATTGGCAATGCCCGACCTCGACTAATTTCCCTTAGTTCGATGGCAGCGGCTCCCGTCTAGTTGGCGGGAGCCTTTTTGTTGTTAATATCAGACGCAGCTAAAACACTCTCTAAAGCCGATAATAATCGTTGATTTTCTGCCGGTAAACGGACAGCTACCCGAAAATAATTGCTACCCAATTCGGGGAAACTGAGACAATCGCGGATGAAAATTCGATGATATTTTAATAAAGCTTCCTGTAGGGGTAAACAGGAAGATTGAGATTGTACTAAGAGGAAGTTAGCGGCACTGGTTTGGGGCTGTAATTGCGGAAAATTAGCTAATCCCTGCCATAAATCCTGGCGGGCCGTCGTTAACCAGTCCCAAGTTTGTTGTTGAAAATCCCTATCTTCAATTCCCGCAATAGCGGCAACCACAGCTAAATTATTCACTGACCAAGGATCTCGCCATCTTTGCCATTGTAACAGGCGATCGGGATGGGCGAGGACGTATCCTAGACGTAAACCGGGGAGACTGTAAAATTTAGTTAGGGAACGCACAATCACGAGATTGGGATATTCCGGCAACAGAGAGATTAAACTCTCCTGTTGTTGCGGGGGTAAAAAATCCATAAAAGCTTCATCCACTACCACCAAACCAAATTGCGATAGATAGGGACGAATGTCCGCCACCGTCCAGAGTTTCCCCGTGGGATTGTGGGGATTATTGAGTAATAAGCCTTGTTTTTCGGGATTAACCGGCTTTAAAGTGGTTAAATCTAGGGAATGTTTGCAGATGTTTCCACCAAAACTTTTTAAAGCCCGTTCGTAATCGTTAAAAGCGGGTGCTAGTACATAAACACTATCAAATGCTGCTAATTCCCGACCGGCCCAGGTTAATAACTCGGCCGCACCATTGCCGGGGAGAATCCAATCCGGCCCGATATCATGCCATTGAGCGAGGGCAGAACGCAACTGCCAATACCCTGGGTCAGGATAACGAGTCAGACTGGTTAAATGGCTTTTAATAGCGGTTAGGGCGCTTTCTGGCGGACCGAGG
Source organism: Microcystis sp. LE19-195.1E (assembly GCF_027532095.1). NCBI lineage: Bacteria > Bacillati > Cyanobacteriota > Cyanophyceae > Chroococcales > Microcystaceae > Microcystis > Microcystis sp. LE19-195.1E. Next base: position 6,584 of record NZ_JAPZSZ010000055.1, on the reverse strand, counting down.
GGGTTGATACTGGCAGAAAAATCGAGAATAGAGGAAACCGGACAGCCGGCAATGGCGGCCGCCCAGTCAAGATTACCACCATGTTTAGGTCTAGGCAAAAGACTTACAGCGATCAAAACTCAACAGTAATTATTCCTTATCCGGGGCTACTCTGTCTTTAAACAGTTTACCGGCCGAGAAAGCCGGGACGCGAGTGGCCGGAATCTCCATCTTATCGCCGGTTTTCGGGTTGCGTCCTTCCCTGGCCTGACGTTCCCGGGCCTCGAAGGAACCGAATCCTACTAGGGTTACTTTGTCCCCCTCAGAAACCGCTTCGATAATGGTTTCGATGGCGGCAGTGAGAACAGCATCTGCTTGTTTTTTGGTGACAGAGGCTTTGAGAGCGATTTGATCGATTAATTCACCTTTATTCATGCGCTAACTCCTTTTTTTGCGGTTTTTCTGAGTTTAGGGTGGTTGTCAGTAGTTTATGGTTCCCCTGTTGAGGACTCGCCAGGATCGAGATCACTAAATAATGCCTCAAATCCTCATTGGCTATATATTCCACTGCATTATTCTAAGCGGGAATTGTCTCGATCGGGATCGCTGAAACCTTTAATTTATCTAGATTTCCTCTCGATTCCCCGCCACGGGGAGACACAAAAGAGAATAAGCGAGAGATTAAGAGCGATATAAGCTAATAAAAAGAGATTAGCTGGCTAAATTGCCGATAAATATTCTCTAAAAGCGATAGGTATCCTAACTTCCCAAAAATCGTTCATCGGTTCTCTCAAAGATTTTTGACTAATTTTGCCCCTAGAAACGTTAAAAAAGTTTACCAAAGCAATTTCTGCCCAAAAATTAAGTTCGGGACCAGGAGATATTGGCTAGAATTGGAACTTATGATCGTTAAAAATATTCAAAAAAGCAGGATTTAACTGGAAAGTTTGCTATCATTATCTATTCAGCGACAAACTCGCATGGTGATTTACTGCTATCCCCTAGCCGATCTAGGTCAAAGCTTAAGACGTTCTTTTATTGTGACTTTTTTGGCAGTAATCGCCATTCTTGGCGGTCTGATTCCCGAATTTTCTTGGACGACGGAGGTGGTTAGTTTTCAGTCTTCCGCTTATACTCAAGATTTTACGGCTGACCAAATCAAACGTTATGCCAAAGCAGTTTTGTCGATCGAAACCCAAAGAAAACAAGCTTATCAGGAAATTTCGCGAATTTTACGGAAAAGTCCCCCGGCAATTACCTGTAACCAACGGGCAAGCTTTAATAATCTTCCAGCTGATGCCCAAAGAATTGCCGTAGATTATTGTAATAACTCAAAAAAGATTGTCAAAGATAATGGCTTCACCGCAGCTCAATTTAACGCCATTACTAACCGGATTCGTACCGATGATAACTTGAGACGACGGGTACAAAATGAGATGATTCGTCTGCAACGGGAGAATAAATAGAAAAAGTTCCTCAGTTTTTCGGGTCAAGCTGGAGTCAGGGCTACAATTAAGAATGTTTTTTCCCATTGACCACTACCATGTTAACTTTTACCGAGCGCTTACCCCCCCGTCATACCGCTAGTCCACCTCCCCCAGAAACGGTAGTTTTTAGCCTTTTACTCACGGCCGAAGAACGCACCCGCAGCCGTTATCGTCTCGACAGTCCCGAAGGTTTTTCCCTCTGTTTTCGTTTACCCCGCGGCACTATTCTACAGGACCGCGATTTCCTGCGGGGAGAAAACGGCGAAATTATTCAAATCATTGCTAAACCCGAACCAGTTATCACTATTACCGCCCCTTCAACCGATTTACTCCTCAAAGCTGCTTATCACCTCGGTAATCGTCATGTAGCCCTAGAAATTAATCCCGATTACCTGCGTCTGTCCCCCGATTCTGTCCTACAGGCAATGTTAGAAGGTTTGGGATTAACTGTAACTGAAGAAATCGCCCCCTTTAACCCCGAAATCGGCGCTTATCAGCATTATCATGACCTGGAAGAGGCAAAAAAGGGATAGTTTAAAAAGAACGGAATCCGGTATCGGTCGCAGTTCCTAGAAAAGCCCTAGGGGTAGCTTGAGTATTTATACTTATTGCAAAATAGGTATGCTTTTCCTATCATAAAGTTGACTGGTAATCGTGCCGAACTAATTAGCGAAAATTTGGGTCTAAAGCCCTTGGAATGATGTTTTTATTGTATTCAGGAAGTTGAAAAAATGAAGACCAAATCGATCATAAGCTTACTATCTCTTAGCATTATGGGGATGTCAATCTATGGGGGTCAAGCTAATAGTAGTGATTATCGAGCTTTGACCCCGGAAGAAAAATCACGGTTAACTGATGCTTTGCTAAAACAGGGCTGTAGAAATCCTAAAGCGATGAAATTTGATGTTGAGACTAACCTATTTGAAGCAGAAGATGCTGTGTGTGAGGGAGGAAGAAAGTATGATATTTACCTTGATAGAAACTTTAGGATTGTTTCAATGAAACCAGACTAAAAGAGCAAATCCCTGAGAAGCTTTTACCGGTCGCCGCGAAGATTACCAATGAGGTATAACAAAGCCATTCTGACAGCGACACCACTGGTAACTTGTTGGGAAATCAGACTAAAATCGGGATCGTCCATTAAATCGGAACTAATTTCCACTCCCCGATTCACAGGACCGGGATGAAGTACCTTCACCCCCGGTTGACAGGATTGCAAACGAGGACGAGTAATGCCAAAACTTTGATGATATTCCCGTAAACTGGGCAAAAGATTGGCAGTCATGCGTTCTTTTTGCAGTCGCAGGGTCATAACAAAATCGGCCTTTTCTAAAGCTGGTTCTAAATCCCAGTGGAGAAATAGGCGATCGCACAATTCCCCAAAATATTTCGGCAGTAGGGTGGGGGGTGCGGACAAATGTACTTCAGCCCCAGCCGTGGTTAAACTCCAGATATTGGAACGAGCGACACGAGAATGGAGTATATCCCCGACAATAGCGATTTTTTTGCCCTCTAACAGTTCTAAACGGGGATTTTCTTCATCTAACAGACAACAGATCGTAAACAGGTCTAAAAGTCCCTGGGAGGGGTGTTCGTGTTGACCGTCCCCAGCATTAAGAATACTGACCCCCGACTGCAAACGATCCATTTCTGCGGCAATTAAATCGGGAACCCCCGACTGTTGATGTCGGATAACAAAAATATCCGTACCCATGGCCACATAGGTTAAAGCGGTATCGAGAATCGTTTCACCCTTAGTCAAACTGGAACTACCCGGGGCAAAATTGAGAACATCGGCCGAGAGACGTTTCGCAGCTAGTTCAAAACTACTACGGGTGCGGGTGGAAGGCTCAAAAAAAAGATTTGTCACCACTTGACCTTGTAGGGCCGGCACTTTCTTGGTACGTCGGGAAAGAACTTCACGAAAACTAGAGGCCGTTTGTAGCAGGGTTTGGTATTCTTCCGGTTGCCAGTCTTGCAATCCCAAAATGTGGTGTCGGAGCCAAGTGAAAGCCATAGGCGTTAAGGAGGCGGTAAAAACGGCAAATTTCGTCTATGCTATTGTAGGATTTCTTTGCATCAGGTTAATAAATAGGGTTTATGAGAATTAATTTTTCCTTCTGTCAGATCACTCTTGCGATCGCTTTATTTCTCAATCCCTTGCCGGCGATCGTTGCCCAGACTGCCACCTCTGGGGAAATGGTATCACCGACCACGGGCATTAATTACACTCGCCTGAAAAATTTCCTCGCTCAACAAAATTGGCGGCAAGCTAACGATGAAACCCGTAATTTAATGCTGAAAGCAACCGGACGGGAATTACAGGGCTGGTTTACTATGGAAGACCTGCAAAAATTGGCCTGTTGGGATCTGCAAAAGATGGATCAACTCTGGAAAGAAGCTTCCGGGGGTCGTTTTAGTTTCAGCACCCAATTTCGCATTTTTATCGAGACGGGTAATCGACCGGGTCGCTTAGTGGCGATCGAAAATTTTCAAACTTTTGGCGATCAAATCGGTTGGCGTAAAGATGGTGATTGGATTATTTTTAAAGAAAATCTTAACTATACCCTCAATGCTCCCGTCGGTCATCTGCCGGCGCCCCGGGACGAATATCAGATCGCCGGTGGTCGCCTAGAATACACCACCCTCGCCCAAAGATTAGTTACCTGTAATATTGTTAGCTTAGGGCAAAGCAAACAATAGACCTCTTGTAAAAATCAAAAATTGTTGTTAGGGTTAGGAGTCAGTAGTCAGTAGTCAGTAGTCAGTAGAATTAAGAATGAACAATAATCAATTAAATAGTCTATTGACGGATTTTAGGCAATTTAATCCTTATTTTTGCCGTTTTTGAACCCTCAAAAATTAATTATGCCAGAGGTTTAATAATCACGCTGATCAATTCTGTAGAGTAAAATTTAAGGAAAAGCTTCTCTCCTCATCTTCCCTTTTTTTCCGATTTACTAGCACTTTTTCTGCCAAAAACCCCTAAATTTAACAATGATTAAACGATCCGTTAACGTATCGAGAGCGATCGGTTCGTCGATCGCCGTTTCCCTAATTATCACCGGTTGCGCCCCCCAAACCCCCCAAGCCACTGGACCGGCGGCTGTTCCCGTCAAACTGCAAACCCTCGGCACCGACAAATTAGTGCAAAGTAGCGAATTTGTGGGTACTTTGATCGCCCAACAGCGTGTTAGCGTCTCCCCTCAGATTACCGGTCGGATTCGGACTATTTTCGTTAAATCTGGCGATCAGGTAACTCAGGGACAAAAAATCGCCGAATTGGATCCCGAACAACAACAGCAACAGGTAAACGCCGGCATCGGCCAGGTAAATTCGGCCAAAGCGAATCTCAATGCGTCTGAGGCGGATTTAAGGCAAAGACAAGCGCAAGCGAGGGCAAATAAAGCCCAAATTGCCCAGAATCGGGCAAATGTGGCCAATGCGGAAGCTAATGTTAAAAGTCAGATCGCCACCTTGAGCGCCGCCGAAGCTGATTTACAGAGAGCGAGAGCTAATTTAGATTTAGCGGAAAAAAACCTAAAAAGAGCCGAATTTCTGGTCAAACAAGGCGCACAGCCCCAACAGGACTTAGATGATCGCCGCCGCGACATTCAGGCCGCCAAGGCAGAAGTAGAAGCCCGGTCTCAAAATCGTGATGCGGCCCGTCAACAGGTGACGGCGGCTAGAGCTACCTTACAGGCAAACAAAGAAGCATTAAATATCGCCATTGAAAACGAATTAGCCTCACAGCAACAGGTGGCGGCGGCAGCGGCAACAGTGAACAGTCGTCAAGCGGCGGTAGCCAGCACTGAGGGGCAATTAGGGGCGACGCGTCAGAATTTAGTTTTTAACACCATTACCGCCCCGATTGATGGTTTTGTCGGCGATTTTAATCAAAGAAAAGTCGGCGATATTATCTCCCTGGGTGAAGAATTAACCTCGTTGACTAACAATAAAACTTTGGAACTAAATGTGCAGATTCCCGTGGAATTACAACCGCGTCTGCGCGTCGGGCTGCCCGTGGAAATTATTAATCCCGATGGCAGTGCGGGGGTTCGCGGTCAAGTAACTTTTATTTCCCCCACAGTTTCCCAAGCTACCCAATCGGTTTTAGTGAAATTTTCCTTTACTAATGATGGCAGTCTTCGCAATAACCAATATGTGCGGGCGCGGGTAATTTGGGATCAAAAACCGGGGGTATTAATTCCCACCACGGCAGTGACTAGCATCGGGGCGCAAAATTTTGTTTTTGTGGCCGAAAAAGAAAAGGCTAAAGAAGGTCAAGAAAATGCCGAGGAGCGTTTACTGGTCAGACAAAAACCAATTCAAGTCGGCACAATTCAAGGGCAAGCTTATCAGGTTATTTCTGGAGTAAATGCTGGGGAAAGAATTGCTATTAATAATATTCTTTCTCTCCGAGATGGTACAGCTATAACTGTTAGTCAGCAGTAATTTTTATGAGTAATTCGATTACCGTTCGTCCCCTGTCAGCGCAACTAATTACCGCCGAGAGTTTCCGTCCCTACGGTCAATTAATAATCCCTAGTCATGATGGAAAACCGTTTGATGAAAGCGATGCACAACTGCATTTAAAAAACGGTGTGCCACGCTTTTATATTATGCGTTTACAGACTCGCGGACGTAAATTTAAGCGAATTACTCGTCATAGTCAATGTACCCAATGTCTTGGTTCTTTGGGGGGACAAGAGTGGTTTTTAGGAGTGGCCCCCCCTAGTCCTTATCCTCAACCGGATTTGGAAAAACTAAAGGTTTTTCGCATCCCCGGGGACTGTTTTATTAAATTAGAGGTGGGAACTTGGCACGCTGGCCCACTTTTTGATCAACCGGCGATCAATTTTTATAATCTCGAATTGAGCGATACTAATATTGTCGATCATTTTACCTATAATTTTGCCCAAGAGCAGTCAATAGAATTCGAGATTGTTGATTGAAAAAAATATTTTTTTTACCTAGTGGGACTTAGGCGTTTTCGGTCAGCAAAAAAGGCTCAAACCATTACGGGACAAAGGGTTAACCTCGATTTATGATTTTCCTTGATCTATCTGGGTTTCAGCGATTTTGGGCTTCTCGAAGTAAATCCCAAGCGGGGATTGG
>NZ_JAPZSZ010000225.1:0-4635 GCF_027532095.1 Microcystis sp. LE19-195.1E | reverse complement strand
AATGGGGCGAAAGTCTGTGGACTCTGTGTAAGACAGTACATGGTTTTTTAACTGTGGTATGCGACGGTGGTGGAAGCAGAAACTTAAATCGTGAGGTTTAGGAATCGCCGCACTTTTAGGGCGGCGAGGATGTCAACAGGTTCGGTTTCACCGTCCCGTTAACGTAGTCGCCAGCTTCCGCAAACGCTTTCAGTGTCGCCTCGATAGCGGCGACCTGTTCGGGTGTTACCTGGAGTTGGCAAGATACGGTCAGGACTTGTTTCATCCCCTCATTAATAATAGACCTCTTGTAAAAATCAAAAATTGTTGTTAGGGTTAGGAGTCAGGAGTCAGTAGTCAGTAGTCAGGAGAATTAAGAATGAATAATAATCAATTAAACGGTCTATTTCCAGATTTTATGTAATTTAATCCTTGTTTTTGCCGTTTTTGAATCCTCAAAAATTAATTATGCAAGAGGTTTAATCAATACATGAGGATTTTGAGGAAGATGCAAGAATTTATTGGCGATTTTTGGGGCATCGAACCCCTCAAAGCCGAACAGTAGGGACTCACGCGGTTTCGTTGAGAAAATTGTCGGAAAAGAGATATTAGCTCAGAAAGCGATTATACTCAATGATCGAAGACTATTGGCCGGCGATCGATGAACCAAGACAACGAGATTAGTCACTTACTAGACCTCATGCCTGCTTCGGGACGGATGATGACGCGCATTGTCAGCAAACCCGAAAGCACCAAGGTAATCGAAACTAATTTTCCCCTGCCCTGGCAAAGAGGAGTCAGACCGATTCCAATTAATTTTGACCTCTGGCGGCAATTATCAAGACCCCAACGGGATCTAGTCTTGTTAAGGGCCGTCTCTGTTTTAACGGCAGTAAAATGGTTTAAACCCGATCTCGATCGATTAATTGCTCTGGCTGGTATGATCGGTTTAACCGTGGAAACCCTGCAAACCGATGCCGTCGGTATGGCAGTAGCGGGGGGTTTAACTGCCTTGGCAATTAACCGGATTTGGCGAGAAAAACGCAGCCCCCAACGGGAATTAGACGCGGATGAAGCGGCCCTAAAAGTGGCTGTTAGACGCGGTTACACGGAAACCGAGGCCGCTAAGGGTTTATTATCGGCTATTGAGACTATAGCTGAAATTGAGGGGCGATCGAGTCTCAATTTTAACGAGTTATTGCGCTGTCAAAATCTGAAAAAATTAGCCAATCTCTCCTTTGTTGGTGTTCCCGATCAGGTGAGACAATCTTAAGGTCAGTTGTTTTGGCTATCAGCTTTCTTTTTACTGATTACTGATCACTGATCAATGATCACTTAAATCCCTAACCTTAAAATAACTACTATAAAAATATTTTTCCCCTTGCTCAATGGCTGCAATTGACTCTTTAGAAAAAGCCTTAAAATATTACTTTGGCTACGATCAATTTCGACCGAATCAACGCCAAATAATTGAGGCTGCTTTAAACAATCAGGATTTATTAGTAATTATGCCCACCGGAGGCGGTAAATCTCTCTGTTTTCAGCTACCCGCTTTAATCAAAAAAGGGGTGACGGTGGTGGTTTCTCCCCTAATTGCTTTAATGCAGGATCAAGTAACTGCTTTAGCTGATAATGGCATCGGGGCAACATTTCTCAATAGCACTTTAAACGCGAAACAAGTCAGAGAAAGAGAATCTTTAATCCTGCAAGGAAAAATTAAACTGTTATATGTCGCCCCAGAAAGATTATTATCGCCTAGTTTTTTAGATTTTTTAGCTGTTATTGATAATTACCTCGGTTTAGCCTGTTTAGCGGTGGATGAAGCTCACTGTGTCTCCGATTGGGGTCATGATTTTCGCCCTGAATATCGACAAATTAAACAAGTTCGTCAACGCTTTCCCTCCGTGCCAATTCTGGCTTTAACTGCCACCGCTACCCAACAGGTTAGAGAAGATATTATCCAACAATTAGGATTGCGAGATACTTCCATTCATATTGCTAGTTTTAATCGTCATAATCTTTATTATGAAGTTCAACCTAAAACCAGTAAATCCTATCAGCAATTGTATCAATATATTAAAGGACAAAAAGGAGCAGGAATAGTTTACTGTATCAGCCGCAAAACCGTCGATAAAGTTGCTGAACAGTTACAAAAAGATGGTATTAATGCCCTACCCTATCACGCGGGTATGGAGGATCGGGAAAGAAGTAAAAATCAAACCCGTTTTATTCGGGATGATGTGCAGATTATGGTGGCGACAATTGCCTTCGGTATGGGGATTAATAAACCCGATGTGCGCTTTGTCGTTCATTATGATTTACCCCGCAATTTAGAGGGATATTATCAAGAATCTGGCCGCGCCGGTAGGGACGGAGAACCGGCTAAATGTACCCTCTTTTTTAGCTTTGCAGATGCCAGAAAAATTGAGTATTTTATTAACCAAAAAACCGAGCAAAATGAACAACAGAAAGCTCGTCAACAATTGCGACAGGTGTTAGATTATGCTGAAGGGACTGAATGTAGAAGATCGAGCGTACTAGGTTACTTTGGAGAAAGTTTTTCGGGTAACTGTGGTAACTGTGATAACTGTCGGAATGGGAACAATTCTGAGGATTGGACGATCGAAGCACAAAAATTTTTATCCTGTGTGGCGCGGACGGGACAGAAATTCGGTATGATGCACATAATCAACGTACTCAGGGGAGGAAAAGGTGAAAGAATCAGCCAATATCAACATCATTTATTATCTACTTATGGCATCGGTAAAGATAAAACTATGGAGGAGTGGAAACGTTTGAGTCGTTCCCTTGTCCAGCAAAATCTACTGGTAGAAACTGAAGACAATTTTAGAATCTTGAAACTTAATCAACACAGTTGGGAAGTGATGCGGAAACAACGTTCCGTGTTTATTGCCGTCCCCCAGAAAGCTAACGGTCAAATCGTGGGAGACGACAATCCCAATATGGTGGAAAGTGATTTATTATTCGAGCGCTTGCGGCAACTGCGGAAAAAAATTGCCGATAGTCAAGGGGTTCCTCCCTACGTTATTTTCCATGATTCTAGTCTGCGTTTGATGGCCCAATCGAAACCCCGGAATTTGGGGCAGTTTCGTCAAATTTCTGGAGTAGTACACAGTAAAGTACAACAGTATGGGGATATATTTATAGCGGCAATTAATGATTTTTGTCAGGATAGTCTTCCCTCTACTCAATTCCTCACTCTCCAATACTATCAAGATGGGTTGAATGCGGAAGAAATCGCTCGCAAAAGAAGCTTAAAAGTCTCAACCATCTATGAACATTTAGCTAAATTGCTAGAAGCGGGTTACGAAATTGATATTAATCAGTTAGTCTCTAAAAATAAACAGGAATATATTCGTTTAGTGATCGAAAAAGTGGGTGATCGATCCCTGAAAACTCTCAAAGAAAATCTGGGAGATAATTATAGTTATGAGGAAATTAAATTAGTTGTTGCTTGGCAAAGACGACCCCGGCAATAAGGCCAGAGCAACTCTTTTGATGCAACCCTCCACTTTACAGGCAATAGGCAATAAATAATCAGTTTTTAATAACCGGATTTAGTATTACAACCAGTGGGTTAATCCGCTCAAAAATTGCTTTTTCTGGGGTTGAAACATTTTCAACCCCGATTTTTATCATCCAGGAAAAATAACTTCTAGGGGAGCGGGAATCATCTCGCTACGAAAGTCGAGAATCTGGACGAGGATTAAATAGGCAACGGCGATTAAAACCGAAATCGCTCCCGTGATAATAGCGATAATTTTAGCAGAATTCATATAGTTAAACGTTAATTTCCTCAGATTATTGATCTATTCCCGCAAAAGCTACCGAAATTTATTCTCATCTACGATTGCGAGCCTAAACAATTTAAACTGAATATATCTTACAGCACAATTCTCCGAGGCGATCAAGAGGAGGAAAATCTTTACCGAATCAAGGTTAGTTACGGTTAAAGAGATTTTGCCATCAGTTCCACGAAAGAATAGGGTTTATCAGCTAGGAGAACATTCAGAATTTTGACTAATCCCGAACTGAGGTTCAGGTTGAAACCCAGTTTGACGAGAGATAGTCCTTGCGGCTCAATGTATAGATTAACCTCTATGGTAAAGCTTGCAATTATTTGTTAATTGAATCTATGCAACTGGCAAAACCCTTGCTATAATCGACGATATATGGTAATAGACCAATTCCATCCACTGCATCCGCATCGGCATCCTCAAAGTTGATCAACCTCGCTTTGTTTTAAGGTAGGCTAAGGTCTGCCTTACTTTTTTGGGTTGGGAAGCACTGGAGTTGGGGGAAAAGAGGAAAATGGGTCATTAAAGCTTAATTATCAGGAAAAAGCTCTGATCGTGTCTAAATTCTAGCTTTCTTTCGGGGCAAGCTTTCGGGTGATCAATAACTAACAGAAACTAAATTTTCGAGTTGTTGTTAGAAAATAGGCGAGCGCTCGCTTATAAAATAAGAGTTTCAGCACTTATGTGTTGACAGGGATGGCTCTTCGGGAATTGTTATGCAAATAATTAACTTAAAATAAAATTCGATGAGAGCGCCTACACTCAAAAGTATCTGAAATCCATATAGGGAAGGACTTAAGGCATCAACAGGTTAATACCAAAAGATAGACAATCGAGT
>NZ_JAPZSZ010000044.1:0-11726 GCF_027532095.1 Microcystis sp. LE19-195.1E | reverse complement strand
ACTGTTCCTCCCATCGAGATATATTCTGAATCGTAAGTTATAACTATTATAATCTCATTTCTCTTTGTGATCAGGTTCAAGATTTTCTAGTTTTTGACTGCTATAAGCATTAATACTCATTGCACAAGTGAGATGCTCCCTATCAGGACAGGCAAAAGGTAGAAGGCAATAGGCAAAAGGGAGAATGAATAATCAGTCTTTAATAACCGGATTTAGTATGACAGTATTAAATAGAAGTTTCCTACTGTCTTTTCACTGATTACTGATTATCCCAGAAGGGTTAAGGATAAACCAGAAAGAGACAAAGAACAAAAAGGTGAAAACTGATCACACAAAAGACAAGAGAGGCATTTAGATACGCGGGCAGCTGACTTAATTTCCCGAGTATTTTCCGATTAATCTCTGGAGAGTTAATCAATGGTTAAGATGTTCAAAGACTGATTTATCACCGATATCGTTGGGGAGAGGTTGGCTTAACTTTCTCAGAGCAAAGATAAGGAATAAAGTCGCCCAGAGAATTAATAGCCCCTTTTCCCAATTTAAGGGCAATATCCCCAAAAGATGACCGAGTAAAAGGGTGGGAACTAGAGGGGTTAAAAACTTGGTTTCTAGACGATTAAAACAAAAAGCTTCTTTGAAATAAATCCCCGTGAGACTAGCAAAAATAAAGCCCACACCCAATAAACTCACCGGATGGTTATAGACAAATTCTAGGGGAGAAAGGTGAGAATAGAGGCTGAAAATTAGGGAAGTAATCGCCCCGATTAGCCAAAAAACTTGCAGGAGACGATGGAGGGGAATTAAATAAATATGGATAGTCAATAAACTGATGCCTAACCCCAGACAAAAACCCATGTATAAAAGGTTAGTCAGGGGCAGTAATTGCGGTCGGGTGAGAACTATAATTGTAGCGACAGCGAAACTAAAAGCCGCTAAATTTAACCCCAGACGGTAGAGACGCACACCTAGGCGATCGCTATCCGTAATCGTAAACTCTCCGAATTGACCTTGATAAACTTGATCGACAGCAGGGGAAGTCATAAGCTCTAAAGAAAAAGGGAAGCTTAGAAAAGATCGACTAAAAATCATCTTAATCTTAAATTATGCCAGTAGCCTCACTTCTCCCTCCTCTCGGCTGACTAATTGCGAGTTAGGATCAAGGTTACATTTCCTTTAGATTTTTAAGCCATGTCGTTGAACCAAGAATCCCTCGCTTTTAGCCATGGGAGGGTCAAGAACTCAACTAGCGAAATTTTGATCGTGGGCGGTGGTATCATCGGATTAGCGATCGCCGTCGATTTGCAATTGCGCGGGGCAAAAGTTACCCTCCTAGTTCGAGATATAGCTCAGGCCGCTAGTCGTGCGGCTGCGGGAATGTTGGCCCCCCATGCGGAAGGAATTCCCCCGGGTCCCTTTCTCGATCTTTGTTTACAATCGCGCTGGCTATATCCAGAATGGAGCCGCAAAATCGAGGATTTAACGGGGATAAACAGCGGTTACTATCCCTGCGGTATTCTTGCTCCCGTTTACGAGCTAGATCAGCCCGTTACTACCGAGGAAGTTAATAAAATTTGGTTAGACAGCAATGCAGTTCACCTCTACCAACCCGGACTAGGTAAAGATGTGATCGGTGGTTGGTGGTATCCCGACGATGGACAAGTGGATAACCGGCAGCTATTGACTGCGCTGCAACAAGCGGCCGAAAATTTAGGGGTAGAAATTCGCCAAGGCATAGAAGTCCACGCCATACAGCAAAAGCAGGGAAAAGTCAAGAGTATTTATACCTCAATTGGGGAATTAGAAGCAAAAATTTACATTTTAGCGGCGGGATCCTGGACGAGTCAACTTTTACCCCTCCCTATCCATCCCGTCAAAGGTCAAATGGCCGCGGTAAAAATGCCCCCTAACCAGACCTTAACTAGGGTTTTATTCGGTCCGCAAACCTATCTAGTTCCCCGTCGCCATGGTCGTTTAATTATCGGGGCCACTTCCGAAAAAGTCGCCTGGCAAACGGGTAATACACCCCAAGGACTACAAACCCTTTTTGAGCGCGCTACCCATCTCTATCCCGCTTTAGCTGACTGGGAAATCGAGGAAATGTGGTGGGGATTCCGCCCGGGTACAGCGGATGAATTGCCCATTTTAGGCCGCAGTAGCTGTGATAACCTGATTTTAGCCACCGGTCACTATCGCAATGGCATTTTACTCGCTCCTGTCACTGCTTCCTTGATCGCTGACCTGGTGATTAATGACAAAGTTAATCCCATTTTGACCCATTTTAGCTGCGATCGCTTTAATCAACCATCACCCGTTACTGTTCCACCTATGTCCTTAACTATCCTTGAGAATAAACCCCAAGCGCTTTTATCGCCCCAGAATGATCGCCTCACCATTGCCGGGAAAACCTTTCACTCCCGCTTGATGACTGGGACTGGCAAATATGCCAATCTGACGACTATGCAGGAAAGTATTAGTGCCAGTGAATGTCAGATTGTCACAGTTGCCGTTAGACGAGTACAAACGAACGCACCCGGTCATGAGGGATTAGCAGAAGCGATCGATTGGTCGAAAATCTGGATGTTACCCAACACTGCTGGTTGTCAAACGGCCGAAGAAGCGATTCGGGTGGCCCGTTTAGGGCGAGAAATGGCCAAATTATTGGGACAGGAAGACAATAACTTTATTAAACTCGAAGTTATTCCCGATCCTAAATATTTATTACCCGATCCGATCGGAACTTTGCAAGCGGCTGAACAATTAGTTAAAGAAGGTTTTGCCGTACTGCCCTATATTAACGCCGATCCTCTCTTAGCCAAACGTTTAGAGGAGGCTGGCTGCGCCACGGTTATGCCGCTGGGATCGCCGATCGGGTCGGGACAGGGCCTGAAAAATGAGGCAAATATCGCGATTATCATCGAATCGGCTAAAATTCCCGTGGTGGTAGATGCCGGGATCGGTACACCCTCAGAAGCGGCCCGGTCCATGGAAATGGGTGCGGATGCTTTATTAATTAACAGTGCGATCGCTATGGCAGCCAATCCGGCTATGATGGCGCAAGCCATGGGAATGGCGGCAAAAGCGGGACGTTTAGCCTATTTAGCGGGAAGAATGCCGATTAAGTCATCTGCTAGTCCTAGTTCTCCCCTGACGGGAACGATCGCCTAACCGATTAAGCTAGGAATGGGCTGTTTTCAGCTATTAGAGCCAGCAAAAATCTCTATGACTACAGACAATCAAACTGAGTATGTTGCCGCTTTAACTGATTTACACCGCGGACTTGACCGTAAAGGGCCTGGCGACTCTGACTTCTCCCTAAAAATTTTGAGTAATCTCTCTATTTTGCCCCTCAAGCCGCGAATTGCCGATCTAGGATGTGGAAGTGGTGCTAGTGCTTTACTGCTGGCACAATACTACCAAAGCCCTGTCATGGCAGTGGATTCCTCGTCGGTTTTTATCGACGAACTCAAAACCCGAGCAAAACAGCTTGGTCTTGAGCATTTAATCATTCCAATTCATGGTGACATGGCTAAACTTGATTGGTCAGTGGGTTCAGTTGATCTACTTTGGTCTGAGGGGGCTGCTTATAATCTTGGGTTTGAGCAGGCTCTTAAAATCTGGCGACCGCTTGTTTCTAACAACGGGATCGCCGTCATCTCGGAGATGAGTTGGTTTACTGATGAGCTGCCAGAGCCGGCTGTGGCCTATTGGCAAAACGCCTATCCTATGATGGGTAATGAGTTTGAGAATATCGTTCGGGCTAATAGGTCTGGTTTTAAGGTACTTTCTACCCAGAGGCTGCCCAGTCAGCTTTGGTGGCTAAATTATTATCAACCTCTCCGTGAGCGAATCGGGCAGCTGGAAATCAGCCCAAGTAGCCCATCGGTTATTCGTGAAACCGAAGAAGAGATGAAACTTTTTGAGAAATTCAGCAACTTCTATGGTTATACCTTCTATGTTCTGCAAGCGGCCTAGAAAAAAAGCCGTCTAATTTATGATCAGCTAACCCAGTGATCTTAAGCTAGGAATGGGCTGTTTTCAGCTATCGTGGGCGGGGCGAGAAAAATTGACTAGAATAAAAGAGGTGGAATCATGATCGAGAGTCTGCCGGGCAATTACCGTCATGGCCGCCAATGCTGAGACTACATTTTTTGATCACCGAGGTATATTGGCGATGATCACTAAAAATTCTTTATTATCAGGTTTGTTTCTGGGTCTGGGTTGGGTTGGCGTTAGCGGCAACCTAGTCTTGGCCCAATTGCCTATCAGTGAGCGTTGTTTAGCGGGGGCTGAATCCTGCGCTTACCAAAAATATCCCCAATACAATCAGCAATTAGACTTTCGTACCAGTCCCCAAATCGAGCAGCGGCGACTGAACACGATCGAAAATCAATGCGGTAGCATTAATTCCTCTCGTTGTAATAATCTGCGTCCGCAGGTGCAAGAGCTACAGGAAACTCCCACCATGCAGCAATTGCGGGAACAACAGATTAGAATTATCCAAACTCGTTAAAATAGGGGAGATTTGGCCATCTCCCCCCACACCACACATCAATAAATCGCACAATTAACGCACTTCAAACAAACGATTGTCCGGTAAATTACTAATCGCTCGCTGGAGACTATTCAAGGATCTATTGTAATCGACGATCGCCTGTAGATAACGGCTTCTGGCATCGGTTAAATCCCGTTGGGAGTTGATCACATCCGTTTGGGTTCCCACACCCGCCTGAAAGCGTAAACGGGCTAATCGCAGACTTTCCGTGGCGGATTCAATGCTTTTTTGCGAAGTTTTGATGTTTTCTTGGTTAGAAATCAAACTATAGTAGGATTCCTCCACTTGAAGGCGAATTTCATTGCGACGGAGGGAGAATTCCGTATCGGCGCGATCGATATTTCTTTCCGCTTGACGAGCGCGAGCAAAAGCACGACCACCATCAAAGAAAGTCCAACGAATCCGGCCACGGACGCTAAAACCATCGGCAAAACCAGCTTCATCACTGAGATCGTTGAGGACATTATACTCGCCCAGAAGGTCTACTTGGGGAATCACCGCCGAAATGGCGATCGAGCGGTCTTCTGCGCTAATTTCCCGTTGTAAGAGTTGTTGTTCTAATTCCGCGCGATTTTTGTAGGCCAAAACGATACTATCATCAAGACTCAAGCCCCAAGTCCCCGCCTCGCGAATCTCATCGGCAGCGGTTAACTCGATGTGCTGACCGACACTCAATATCTGTGCCAGTCGCCGTCGGGAAATACGCTGGGTAGAAATCGCCCGGGTTAAGTCTTGGTTAGCGTTAGCGAGGTCAACTTCCGCCTGTAGGACAGCAAATCGGGTTCCTAGTCCCGCTTGCTCCAATAATTGAGCATCCCGTAAACTTTGACTAGCATCTTCGATCGAGGCTTGGGCGATCGCTACTTGGGCATCACCCCTCTGCAATTCATAATAGGCATCGGTGGCATCAAAACGAGTTTGTTCCGAGACTCGTTCCACCTCTAATTCCCGTTGCCGGATGACCTTTTCGGCCCTTTTGATCTGGGCTGCCCGTTCACCCCCTGTATAAACCCCATAGACGATCTGAACAATACCCTGAAGGTTGGTACTATCTTCAGGGTTATCTGTACCAGCCAACTCATTCTGTCTTTGGGCAGCTGCCGATTGATCTTGAGTGAGACTGGCCTCTGCGGAGGCCGTGGGTAATAAAGCGGCCTGTTGTTCCTTTAATTGGGCGCGAGCGATTTCTAAATCGACCCTGGCGGTCTGTAAGGTCTGATTATTTTTTAAAGCTAATTCGATCGCTTGATTTAAGGTGATCGGTTGTACTACCCTAATATTCACCTCATCCGGTTTGGTGGGAAAAATTAGGGGATTGCCACTAGGATTAAGATAATTAGGGGCTTTGGGATCCGCTTCCGTGGTCGCCGGTGCCGCCGAGGGGCCGGGTAACTGAGAAACTGGATTGGCAGTAGGTTGCGGTTTCTTCAACAAATCCGCAGCGGACTGAGTTTGTGCCTTAACCGAGGATTCAGCCAAGAAAATCAACCCAAGCACCGCACTCACGGTAATACCATAACGCAAGAGCAACATGAGTATCTCGAAAGTAAACAGTAAACGATAAGAAGTAAATAAGCTCACACCACTATGTTTGCCGATTACTAATTACCGATAGTAACACGGGAGCTTGACTCGTATTGCTCGTGAGACGGGTTTGGGACGGGAGAGTCTCTATAAATCTTTGTCGAATCAGGGTAATCCAGAGTTTGCTACAGTTCTTAAGGTTTTGCAAGCACTTGGGTTACGCCTGCAAGTTGTACCCATTGCCTAAAAATCCCTAATCACTAATCCTACTCCATCCCGACGCGGATCGCCCGTAGCGGTTAATTCCCCCCGATCATTCACTGCCACCCCATGCACACCCCCAAAAAACATATTTTGTTCTTGCCACCGGGATACTTGAGTATTTGCGGGTAAAACCAGATTTTTGAGCATATTTTCCCGATCTTCTAAAGGTTCAATTCCTAATTGTTGATTTTCCCAATGTATGCGCGAGGCAGCGATCGCATCGGCTAAAGATTGCCGAAAATCGATTAAATTACTAATAACCTGCAAAATAGCGGTGCGAATGCGATTGGAACCCCCAGAACCGAGAACAAATCGCGGCTTTCCTTCCTCTAAAATCATCGTCGGGGACATCATTGAGGATAAACGACGATCAACGGGCCAATTGTGAAAACCAAAGGGATTTAAGTCCGCTTCCCCGATCATATTATTGAGCATAATTCCCGTCCCCGGCACGGTATAAGCTGATCCTTCCCCGTTGGAAAAGGTGGCACTGGCGGCATTACCTTCCCCATCGATAACACTAATATGGGTGGTACTGCCCCATTTATTGGGATATTTGCCTAAAAATTCCGACGAGAGGAATTGCTCTTCGATTCCCTCCTGATGGATAAAATTATCGTAGCCTTGGGCGCGCGCTTGATTGGTTAAGGCCATCACCTCCGTTAAAATTTGCAGATGTTTGGCTCCTAGATGCTCTAAAGCCGATAAATTAACTGCTTCTAGTAATTTTAGGGCAAAAGCTAGGAGAATTCCCCCAGAACTAGGAGGCGGATTAGTCAGTATTTCGTAACCCCGATATTGGGTTTTTAGGGGTTTTCTCTCAAGGACTTGGTAATGATTTAAATCCTCTAGGGTGAGATAACCACCCTCCTGCATATCCTTGGCGATTTGGTGGGCGATTTCTCCCTCATAAAAGTCTTTTACACCTTTTTTGCTTAATTCCTCTAAGGTGTTGGCAAAATCCCTCATCACACAGCGATCGCCAGCTTGGAGGAGTTTTCCTTGGGGAGCATAGACTTTTAAACCCTCTCTATCTTTGAGCAGAATCGAAGATAGTAAACCCAGGCAAAAGCCGTTATATTGGCTCAAAATGTAGCCTTGTCGAGCATATTCGATCGCTGGCTCCGCTACCACGGCAAAGGGCAATTTTCCCAGTTTTTTCTGCACTATTTCCAATCCCCGTAACGCCCCGGTCGTAGCGACCGCACCTCGGCCAATGTGAAAATCTTGACTAGCACCACCAAAATCGATCGCCACTGGGTAAAAGTCGATATTTGTCAAGGGTTTTTTATATTTGGGAGTTTGACAAAAAAAATCAAAAAGGGTATTGACTTTTTCTTTGGTATGTGCTAATAAAAAACCGCCGCCCCCCGCGGAAGCGAGGGTGAATTCGACCACGAAAGCCGCTAAAATCGAGCCAACTATCGCATCGAAGGCATTTCCGCCCATTTCTAAGATTAATTGTCCAGCTTCGGCAGTTTTTGGATGTCCTGCGGCAATAGCGCCCTTGCTTTTGCGAGTCACTTTGATTCAGTTATCAGTTATCAGTTATCAGTTATCAGTGGGGAGATGGGGGTGTGGGGTGTGGGGAAGTGGGGAAGTGGGGAAGTGGGGAGAAGGGAGAATAAATAGAAATAATCTCCTGTCTCCTGTCTCGGAGTCTCCTGTCTCCTGTCCCCTGAATAGGGCTATTTTTTCAACTGCTTAACCGCTTGATAGATTTCGGGTAAACGCTTGTAAGCGGCTGCTACCTTGAGGAATAGCTTATGGGGGATAGCGGGAGAGCCAGAAACCACTTCTCCTGCCCCGATATCGTTGTGAATGCCAGCTTGGGCGGTTGCGATCGCACCGTCCCCGATCGCCGCTTGATTGGCAATGCCCACCTGTCCCGCTAAAATAACACGATTGCCCACTTTTACGCCTCCTGCCATGCCTACCTGTCCGGCAAGGGCGCAAGCTTGGCCAATTTGGCAATTATGGGCAATATGGACGAGATTATCGATCTTAGTCTGGCTACCGATGCGGGTTTCTCCCACTGCCGGGCGATCAACGGCGCTATTGCAGCCAATTTCTACCCCATCTTCTAAGACCACGATACCCGATTGTTCCATCTTAAACCAGCCTTCGGGAACTGGCACAAAACCGAAGCCCTCAGCACCGATAACGGCGCCACTGTGGATAACGCAATCATTGCCGATTTGTACCCGTTCATGGATAGTACAGTTAGCGTGGAGAATTGTGCGATCACCAATATGCACCCCGGGGTAAACAACGGCGTTAGGATGAATGCACACCCCATCACCGAGGGTGACATTGGCTTCTACCACGGCATGGGCCCCGATGGCGACTTTATGGCCGATTTTAGCCGATGGATGCACCACGGCGGTGGCGTGAATGTAGGGTTGGGGCTGAAAGGGTTGATAGAATAATTTGATGGCGTGGGCGAATAAAAGTCGGGGATTGGCACTAGCTAACCAAGCGATGCCGCGTTCGTCGGCCTGTTGTTGTAAATTGGTATCCAGGGGCAGAATTAGGGCAGTAGCGTCAGTTTTGGCGACAAAGGCAGCAAATTTTCCCCCTTCGATATAGCTAATGGTATCGACTAGGGCGGTTTCGATGGGAGTTATGGCTTTAATTTGGGGATTTCTGTCGGGATAGGCAGTTAAACTGTGAGCAGAGACTAAAGGACTTAATTTTTGGGCAATTTCACTAAATTTCATAAATATATATTGCGATCAAGATAGGGCTTATCCTAGGATAGTTTAAAACTATACTGATAATCTTGTCGTTATTATAGTCAAAAAAGTTGCTAGTTTTTTAGGGAATAATCCCTGTTTTCCATTTCAACAAAGCCGATCTCGATCTAGAGCGATTTTGGAGATAAGTTTGCTCTCTCCAAAACCGATTGGTTTTAGTTTTTACTACTCGATCGAGTTAATAAAATTGACCCGAACAGTATTAAGGCGATCAGAGTTGATGGTTCGGGAACTGTTTGAAAATCTAGGTTAAAAATTCCTGACTCTCCCCAAGAAAGGCTAAGATCTACCAGCTTAAAACTGGCTGAATATTTTCCCGGTCGAGAGGCAAGAAACTTCGGTAAAAAGGAGAAGTTATCACCAGTCCCGATCGCATAGATATCGCCAGCATTAGCTAAAATTGTCTGTCCTAAAGAGTTAGCTACGGTTAATCCATCACTAATCTCTAACAGTTGTAAGGATAGGTTGGCATTACCTAAAGACCGATTCCACCGTCCCCCAGAACTGTTAAAAAGAGCTTGTTCTCCCAAGTCAGAGGAATTATTAATAGTTGCCACTGATTGCATCAGTAGATTGCTATATTCCTCCCCAGTGGCAGCACTAACAAAACTATTCTGAAAAATTCCTTTTCCTGCAATTAAGGAGAGAGGAGGCAATCCTGTAGAAGTCTCAGGAATGCGATTATTGGTGTTAGTGGGATTAACTACCGGATTACTAGACGGTCCGGAATAACTGTAAGTGCCGATACCGTGAAAATGAGGGGTTCCCTCTCGGTGAGCAACCAGAAGAGTTAACCGGTTATAGTTAGGATTGGCTAATCCCCCATAGATGCCCCGAGTTAAGGTGATTTGATTATCCACCCCGATATAAAATTCTGGCAAACTCTGACCAATGGCAGGCTCTTCAGCCTTAGCCACCGTTACCAGGGCGAAAGAAAGCGATAAAATGAAGCTAACAGTGATAAATGGATATTTAGGGCTTTTTTCGCCGATTTTATTCCCAGCACAAACTAATCCTACCCCAGAGACCTGTAGAACCATGATTTCTCTCCTTAATTAGAACGATAATCATTATCATTTTAGCGAAAAACCCTTGTTCCGATTCACTTTTGCCAACAAAGTTAATTTAAGTTAACGTGAACAATGCTGTCGGAATAAGTTGCCCGTGCCAAGAGGCAACGGTGGAACAGCAGCTAGTCCTTTGGGGATGAGCCCAAATCCCGTCAAAGTTTATCTTGATCGGAAAAGATCAACAAGGCTGTGTTAGGTTTTGCAGTGGGGAATCTGGGTTAAAATAGACCGAGAAAGTTAACAAAAAAATTGTCTCGCTCAAGTCGGCGAAAATCAGCTTATGACCCTTGCGGTGGCGATCAAAAACTTAAAAAAATCCTACGGTCAGACAGCAGCGGTTAAAGATATCTCCTTTACCGTGGCAGCGGGAGAAATCTTCGGTTTACTCGGTCCCAATGGTGCGGGGAAAACCACCACGATTCGCTGTCTTTGCACCCTTGCTAAACCCGACGGCGGCAAAATCGAGGTGGGGGGTGTCGATGCCCTGAATAACCCCAAATCCGCCCGTAAACGCCTGGGTTACGTTGCCCAAGAAGTCGCCCTCGATAAAATGCTCACCGGCCGGGAACTGTTGGAACTACAAGCGGCTATCTATCACATTCCTGCTCAAAAGTCAAGAGAGCGCATCAAAGAATTAATAAATCTTTTAGGATTAGAGGAATACGCCGACAAAAAAACAGGAACCTATTCCGGCGGCATCAAAAAACGGCTGGATTTAGCGGCGGGATTACTGCATCAGCCGGAAGTTTTGGTGCTAGATGAACCGACTGTGGGACTCGATATCGAAAGTCGTTTGATTGTCTGGGATTTTCTGCGACAATTGCGGGCGGCCGGAACCAGTGTGTTAATTACCAGCCATTATCTCGAAGAAATTGACGCTTTGGCCGATAACTTGGCAATTATCGACAATGGTATCGTCATCGCTCGGGGTACCCCCTCACAACTGAAGGAGCAACTGGGTGGCGATCGCATTACCCTAAAAGTGCGAGAATTTTCCCCAGAGGAAGAAGCTTTCCAAGCGAAAGAGTTATTATCCCGTCTGCCTTTTGTCGAGGAAGTGATCGTCAATACCGCCCAGGGTAACTCCCTTAATCTCATCGTCACGGCGAATAGCAATCCTTTAAGCAAAATTGAACAAACCCTAGCCGAATCGGGATTACCCGTGTTCAGCATGGCCCAATCCCGTCCTAGTCTCGATGATGTCTATCTGGCGGCCACCGGACGCACCCTGATGGATGCGGAAATTGCCGCCGCCAGCAGTCGCGACCTCAAGGCGGAGAAAAAACAAGCGATGAAGGAATCCTAGTCCGGCGAGAAAGGCTGTAATATTGCCTAATTGCCCGGTTAAATCTTCTATAATTGGAGCGAGAGGAATCCCGTTAAACCGCGTAGCGGTTAACGGGAGATGAATCGCCACCGGAATGAAACTAACGCGGTAGGGTTTCCACTTTCGGGGAGTTTTTTTGGTTCTCGACGTATTTTTTTAGTTGTTCGACAGTAACGCCGCCACAACTAGCCACGAAATAACCTCCCGTCCAAAAATAAGGTTTATTGTCGAAA
>NZ_JAPZSZ010000170.1:0-5379 GCF_027532095.1 Microcystis sp. LE19-195.1E | reverse complement strand
CAGCACTTTTTCTCGGTCAATGATTAGGATAAGTTATAACTTAAAAATTAATCAACAACTAAAGCTTATGCTTGTAGCTAAGTGAAATCATTGATTAAGAGACCTGTACTTTTCAATGACTTTTTCAGCAAGCCCTAATTAACCCAAGAATTGCCCAGTGGTGTCCTTTAAGTTGTTCTCCTCTATCAGCATTTCCACTGTGGTCATGCCACTTCTGAACTCCTAACCCTTCTTTGTCCAATTATCGGAATTTTCTTCATTCTCTACAATTTTTGTCCTGTACTTAGGGTTTGCTGAAAAAGTTTGTTGGTGGGGTTAGGAGTCGGTCGTCGGTCGTCAGTAGCCGGTCGTTTCAGGCTTTGTTGCCCTCTTTTTTTATACCAGTTTATGTACTAAAAGAAGGATAATGCAAGGTTTTTGAAGGTCTTAATCCGATTTTCGCAGCATGAACATCGGATTTTAACAGGTCAAAAGCCTTATTTTAAAAGAGTTTTACCATTATTCAGCAAACCCTAC
The DNA here is from genome assembly GCF_027532095.1 of Microcystis sp. LE19-195.1E. Lineage (NCBI taxonomy): Bacteria > Bacillati > Cyanobacteriota > Cyanophyceae > Chroococcales > Microcystaceae > Microcystis > Microcystis sp. LE19-195.1E. The sequence goes on along the minus strand of NZ_JAPZSZ010000170.1, from coordinate 4,863 downwards.
TTAGGACTGAAATGTATATCTATCGTTGTTCATTCAATTTGACTGAAAAAATACGGGGCAATAAAAATAATTTTTATTTGGGTAAGTTTCTTGTCTAGAAATAATTTTATTCTTGAGACAATATTAGGTAGAAGTCCACTGATTACTGATTACTGATTACTGATTACTGTTCCCTGAAATGCTGAAGATAAATTTTTTCCTTGTGTTTGATGGATTGAAAAAAATCGACAATGGGACGAGGATAATTAACCCCTAAAATCACACCATAACGCTTTTGTTCCTCTGGAGATAATTTATAAGGTTCGTGAATTTTATCGCCTTTTATTAGGGCTAATTCGGGCAACCAGTGACGTAAATAATCACCTTTGGGATCATAATCTCTCGACTGTTTAGGGATATTAAAATAACGAAATCCTCGCGCGTCATTGCCGACACCAGCAGTGTAATTCCAATTACCCCAATTACTACAGACATCGTAATCAATTAATAACGACTCGAACCATTCTGCTCCCATACACCAATCAATACCGAGATTTTTGCTCAAAAAACTAGCGACATTTTGCCGGCCACGATTCGACATAAATCCTGTAGCGGCTAATTCTCTCATATTAGCATCTACAAGGGGATAACCGGTTTTTCCCTCACACCAGAGATTAAATCTTTCCCAATCTTCTAGCCAAGGTAAATAAAGTTCTTGCAAACCAGATTTATAGAAGATTTTATTACCGTGTTTACTGCAAATAAATCGGAAAAAATCTCGCCATAATAATTCAAAAATCAGCCAATAGGTAGAGTCATTTTTTACTCTTGTTTGTTCATATTTTTGTACTTCCTCATAGATATAACGGGGGGAAAGACAGCCAAAACTTAACCAAGCTGAGAATTTTGAGGAATAATTAGTCCCTAACATTTCATTGCGGGTTTCCTTATAGGTTTTTAAGGAATCACTATCCCAAATATATTCCTTAACCCGTGATTTTCCTGCCATTTCACCCCCTTGAAACGACAAAACACCTCGCCAGTCTAGAATTAGTTCTGTTAAGCCTAAATCGTTTAAACTAGGAAGATTTCCCAACTCTATTTTAGGCAATTTTGTCAACTTTTTCGGCGTGGGATAAGTTGCTCTTATCTCCCAATGACGTTCTACTTGTTTACGAAAATTAGTAAATAATTCTGGTAATTGATTAAGGGTAAAAGGTAAATCATCAGGATGATATAAAGTGGCTGTCCAAAAAGTTTTTATCTGCACAGGAACCCCGGATAAAGCCTTATTTACCGCTTTTTCTACCGCTAATTCCTCTGCTGTTACCTCTTGATGATAATAAACCTTGGCTATCTGCAATTCTTGAACTAATTGCGGGATAAGTTCTTCTGGTTTTCCCCGTCGGATAATTAAATTACCGCCTAAACTTTCCAGAGATTGTCGTAAATTTGCTACGCTTTCTAATAAAAATTTAGTCCGGAACTTGCCAGTTTTTGGAAACCCGTAGGAAGTAAAACCAAATTGACGCTCATCAAAACAATAGAAGGGAATTATCTCTAATTGTTCTTGAACAGCTTGATAAATTGCCTCGTGATCGTGAACTCGCAGATCATTGCGATACCAAATTAAAACCCGCATTTAACATCAATTAAAAGTTGATAACCGATAAATAGTAACTGGGATGGGATTTAATTATCTTTTGCCGTAGTAATGGCCATAGTAACGATAATTGTGGTCTTTCCGACTAACATTATTAGCCACTAAACCTAACACGGAAATGTGGGATAATCTCAGATCTTCCAGCAGATTTTTAAGCGCAAAGCGATCGGTTTTGCCCAGTTTGGTGACGAGAATTAGGCCAGTGGCCATGGCGGCGAGAATTTTCGCATCGGCAAAAGCGGCGAGAGGTGGTAGATCGTAGATAATTAGATCGAAGGCGTGGTCTTGCTGTAATTGCGAGATCATCTCCTGCATTCTCTGGGAAGAAAGCAAGCGGGTGGGATCCGGGGGAATTGAACCGGCGGTAAGAATCGATAAATTCTCGTAGCGGGGTAGGGATTGAACGGCCTCGTTCCAATCGAGACCCTCGGCGAGGACATTACTAAGGCCGTGGTCGTTATCGAGATTAAGTCGCTGGTGAATCTGGGGTCGTCGCAGGTCGGCATCCACCAATAAGACTCTTTGTCCCATACGAGCGGCAGCCTTAGCGATATTTATTGCCATGGTGGTTTTACCATCTCCCGGTGATAAAGAACTAATCACGAGGGACTTGAGGGGGGAATCGGAACCGAGGAGGCGAATATTGGTGTTAAGAGTGTGGAAAGCCTCCGAGAAGGGGGAGAAATTATAGTAGTAGGGGTTTTCGTTGGCTGATTTTGGGGTACTATTAGGGATAGTGATTTTGCGATCGCCGACTGTTAACTGGGGTAGGGCGGCGGTGATCACTTTTTCGATCGTACCTAGGTCTTTTTGCCAGGGAATTGCGCCTAAAAGGGGTAGCTTGGCATCTTCTTTTAGTTCATCTGCACTGTGATGAACGGGGTCTAATCTTTCAGCTAAAAAGGCCGCCCCTAGGCCTAGTAACAGGCCACCAATAACCCCTAAAGCCAGATTTCGCACGGGTTTAGGAGAAACGAATTCTTCCTCTACTTCTGGAGGAGCGATCAATTGCCAAGGGACGACCTGTTGTGCCACCTTGAGTTGGAGTTTTTGTTGTTCCTCCAGAAAACGGCCGAGACTGGTGGTGGCAATTTCCAATTCTCGCTGCAAATCCGTATAACGACGGGCTAAAACCGCCAGATTTTTGACCGAGGCTTTCTGTTGTTCGAGGGCTTGGGCAAGGGATTTTACCTTAATTTCTAGGGTTTGGCGACTGTTAGCGGCCTCCACCAATTGCTGGGTTAATTCTACCCGCAGAGCGCTCCGTGATACCAAAGCCGGGGAATTACCCACTGTCTGGGGCAGTTTTTCCCCTAGGGTTCTCTGGGCTTCGTTTTGCAGTAGGGGCAGTAAATTAGCCCGTTTTTCCTCTAGGGTGGCGATTATCGGGCTATCCTTGGCAAAAACTGCCGATTGTTTCGCCAATTCCACTTCCACTTCTTGCAACTGCTGGAGCAAATCTTGATAACCGGGAGATTCACTGAGATAAGTAGCGATAATTGCTTGATTAGGGTCTAATCCCACCTGTTGCTGTAAAGCTTGATAGCGAGAGTTAATTTCGTTAAGGGCGACTTGGGCTGCCCGATGATCTTGTTCAGTAGTGGTTAACTGTTGTGATAAACGAGTCGCCTCTTTATCGGGATCCAGGAAATTGTATTGCTGCCGGAATTGCTGCATTTGTTTTTGTAGAGAATTAACTCGTTCCCGCAGCACGGGCAATTGAGCGTTAACAAAATCTAAGCCTTGATTAATTTCGGTCTTCCGTTCCTGAGAACTATAGTTTAGGTAATGACGGGCTAAATTATCTAAAACCAGCTTAATTTTTTCCGGTTCCGCATCTTGATAGGAAATTTCTAAAACTTTCGTCTTTTTTAATCGACTAATTTTGAGATCAGATTTGCCAGTTTCACCAATTAAATCACTGTAGGTAAAATCGGGATACTTAGGGGTTATTTTACTAAGGATGGGGTTAAGAAGTTGAGGACTGGTTAAAACAGCGATTTGGGTATCATAATCGATGTCTTCACCACCTAGCTGAGGTAGGATATCTTGGGCTGCCAGTCTGGAAGAACTTTTATTTTCCTCAATCGGTTGACCGATGAGCAGCAGGAATCTACCTTGATAGATAGGGGTTTTTAAGAAAGTCCAAGTAGCGATCGCACCTGTTACTCCTAGGGTGATGCCAGCGATTATCAACCAGCGATGCTTGACCACAGAAAGGACTTGACGCAGGTTGAGTTCCTCTTCTTCCTGCGTCGGGGAGGGGATAAAAGCTGGTTGAGCAAAAACTGGTAGATTTCCTTGGCTTTGGGTTTTCAAAGCCCCGTTTTGTTGGTTGTTCATCATTAATCAAATAGTCAAGGGATAACTGTATTAGACCGCATCTAGTATGCCAGTATAGCTTGAGAATAATTTGGGAATTTGTCCAAACATGGTATCTAGTTAAAATAGCCTCAAACCCTTATAGAGTAAGGAATATGACATCTAAAGCTGAGATTGACTTCGGGACACTTTTAAGGATATAAACCGCAACCAGCTAGAGAACTGGAATTTCACGGGCAGGCCATTAACCCTTAAAAGTATTGCTATGCAAGGATCATAGCCGAAAAAGCCAAACTACGGGTTTCCCTGTGGATGCGGTTTAAAAGATTTTAAAGTAGGCGGGAGTAGGGTTTGATGAGAAATAGAACCAATCTCCAAAACCCTATGAACCAGTATAGTGCCTTAAAGCAAGCCCTTCAACCCCATCTCGGATGGTATGGTGCCAGAATTTCGTTTCTGGCACTATTCCTACTAGCCTTAATCAAAGTCAAAACCGTCAATCTGAGGGAGTTAGCAGTTGGATTTGGAGGTAAAGCTCTGAAAGAGTCTAACTACAAAAGATTACAACCCTTTTTTCGATGATTTGAGCTAGATTACTCCTAAATTGCCAAAATTGTTGTGAGTTGGATGAAGCTCCCCCAACCTTGGGTGTTGAGTCTTGACCGAACTACCTGGGAGTTTGGCGACCATTGTTACAATAGATCTCTTGCAAAAGTAATCAAGATATATCCTTTTGTCGGTAACGAAGTTCGTAATTGTAGATAAGCTTTTACGCATTTAAGTTACATTGACAGCATTACCCTTATTTTTAAGTTTTCTACTCCATTTAATAATCAATCCCCCTTCATTTAAAAGCTGATTGACTACTTTTTCCAGTTCTTCTTTATTTTCAAATTCTC
>NZ_JAPZSZ010000334.1:0-37306 GCF_027532095.1 Microcystis sp. LE19-195.1E | reverse complement strand
CGAAAACCAAGTTATTGCGGTAGAAAATCTCAATGTTAAAGCCATGGTACGCAATCATAATTTAGCTAAGGCTATTAGTGATTGTAGTTGGGGAATGTTTTGTACAATGCTCAAATACAAGGCAGAATGGCAAGGAAAAACCTATATCGAAGTTGATAGGTTTTTCCCTAGTTCTAAAACTTGTCATGTCTGTCTGAATCAAGTGGGTAGTTTATCCCTTGATGTTAGAATATGGACTTGTGTGCATTGCAAAACAATCCATGATCGTGACATAAATGCGGCAATAAATATTCGAGATGAAAGATTACGGATATTGTCGTTAGGAAAAGCGCGATACTGCCTATAGAGGGGATATAAGACCAAAATCTGGGCGTAAGTCCGTCTTGAGGCAATCCCCCGTGAAATAGGAAGCTCTCAACGACCTTGAGAGTAGTTCACTTATTGTCATCTACCCTAACTAAAAATCCCATGATTATCCCCCGTTTACAAAATCGTTTTCCCAGAAATAATTCCACCCGTCGGCTGCGAGCTTTTCTCCTAGGTCTTTTCGCCGCCAGTATGACCGCTTTACCCCTAAAAGCCGCTGAAGAAATTGAATTTGTCTATACTCCCCTCGTCTTTTCTGTATCGGTAGCATCCCTAGAAACCTTTGCTAAAGAAGGAAAGATTGATGCTAATTTAAAAAGATTTCTTGCCAGAACAACTCCCGAAGCAAGAGAGAAGTTTCGTGAGGCTTTATTAACAAAGATTGACATCGATCCTATTTTACTATCTCGTTTTTTTAATAGTGTGATGGGTGCTGATATGCTCTATCGTTTGGGCAAAGGCATCACCATTGAAGGGGGAATTAATGGTAAATATGCCCTGCGGGGTGCGATTGTTAGTGCCGCTTTTGATCCGGGGGGATTAACCCTTTTAAATGTCCTGAAAAAATTCCCCAATAATATACAGTTACAGGGGGAAGAAATCCTCGGATTAGCTAAAACCATCGATTATGCGGTTTATGTGGCGGAAATATTTATCAAAGATATGCGCCTCTGGACAGCCGAGGAAGCCGCTGCCGTTAAACCAGCGATTAATTATGCCAGTTTACCCGATTTGCGTCAGCGCGGTAGCTTTCAGGTAAAAAAAGAAGTTTGGAACCTAACCGATAGCAGTCGCAATCGCAGTTTATATGTGAATGTTTATATCCCGCAAACTTTCCGAGACGGTAAAACACCTGTAATTATTTTTTCCCACGGATTAGCCTCGCGACCAGAAGATTATGCCCAAGCAATTGAACATCTAGCTTCCTACGGATTTTTAGTAGCGGCACCGCAACACCCCGGCAGTGATACCCAATACCTACAAGGAATGTTAGGGGGGTATTATCGCAATATTTTTGACGGCAATGAGTTTATTAATCGACCCAAAGATATTAGCTTTGTCATCGATGAATTAGCCAGACGAAATGCTAGTCAATTTCAAGGTAAACTTAACCTAACTAATGTGGGAGTAGCGGGTCATTCCTTTGGGGGTTATACATCTCTAGCTGTTGCCGGCGCACAAATTGATTTTGATAATCTCGCCCAAGATTGTAATCGTCCTTACTCCGGGATTAATATCGCTATTTTACTGGAATGTCGCGCCCTAGAATTGCCTAGACAGGTCTATAATTTTCGCGATGAACGAGTCACGGCTGTCTTTGCAGCTAATCCCGTTAACCGCAGTATTTTTGGGGAAAAAGGTTTAAGTAAAATCTCGATTCCTGTCCTCTTGGGTTCAGGAAGTTATGACCCAGCAGCTAATCCGATTTTTGAACAGGCCATTCCTTTTACTTGGTTAAAAACGCCGGATAAATATCTGGCCATGGTGGAGGGACAAGCTCATGTAAATTTTACAGAATTGGATGCAGGAATGCAAAAAACCCTCGAGTCTGTGGTCAATATCACTTTACCCGATCAAAATTTAATCGAGAATTATGCGGGAGCTTTATTGGTGGCTTTTTTTGAAGTTTATATTGCTGATAATGAAAAGTTTCGTCCTTTTCTTCTGTCTAGTTATGCAGAATATCTCAGTCAGGGACAAAAGTTTAAATTAGACTTTATTACTGCCGCTTCTGACCAGAAGTTATCTCAATTAATTGAGAAATTGCGAGTACATAGGCAATAGTAAAACGTAGGGTGCGTTAGACGGCAAAAATTCCTGTTTTGACTTGAAGGTAACAATCCGTCCTAACGCACCACCTATCATCAACTAAGTAAAACCTAGGGTGCGTTAGACGGCAAAAATTCCTGTTTTGACTTGAAGGTAACAATCCGTCCTAACGCACCACCTATCATCAACTAAGTAGCTGGTTACAATTAAAGATAAAATACAAAAAACCAGAAGCCTGTCCCACTATCTAACAGTTAATTGAGATTACTTACTTATTAAGTGTCAAGTTCGTTGTTTTCTTTTCACTGATGACTGATGACTGATGACTGATGACTGATAACGGAAAAATCTCCCCACTGCCCATCTGCAAAAAAGATTCTTTGGAGTTGTATAATCTCTAAAGGATTAGCGTACTCAAGAAAAAAATTATTTCATGCTCAGGAAAATTAGACTATCATACTTTGGCTTAATTTTAGGCAGTATTTTAACGGTTATCGGGATTATCGGTTATGCCCAAGGTAACGCCACGGTCAATTTAGCGGGGTTTTTCTACGGATTACCGTTATTATTGGGAGGTTTAGCCCTAAAAGCTTCAGAAATCAAACCTATACCCTTCAGTCAACCCACTAGCCCCGAAATCTTGCAATTGCGCCAACAACAGGCTACTGTCACCCAAACCAAACTTCGCAAGGATGTCACCCGCTATCGCTACGGACAGGAAGTGCATCTGGATGAAGCCCTAGAAAAGCTGGGATTAAGCCCCACGGACGAGGAAAGACCGACTTTAGTGGCAATTCGTGAAACTGCTGTTGATTCCGCCTATTGTCTCACCCTAGAATTTGAATCGCCCCTTTTACCCCTAGAAAAGTGGCTGGCAAAACAGGAAAAAATCGAAAGATACTTTGGCCCAGGAATTAGAGCCGAAATTAAGCAAGTTGATGAGGAAAAAATTGATTTAGCCCTAATTACTATTCCTAACGCCTAAATGCTCACGCCTATTCAGTATGGCTTCTTGGCAATTGCTGCGGTGGCTGCCGGCTTAATTAATGCTCTTGCCGGTGGCGGTAGTCTGATTACTTTTCCGACGCTGATGGCGGTGGGTATCCCACCGGTAATGGCAAATGTGACTAATACCGTCGCTTTATGCCCGGGTTATCTGGGGGCAACTCTCGCCCAAAAAAAAGACCTGCACGGGCAACAAAAACGGATTCAGTTATTGCTACCATCGGCAGTTATTGGCGGCATTATCGGTGGTATTTTGCTGTTAAATAGCAGCGATCAAGTGTTTGACCGCCTGATTCCTTTTCTGATTCTTTTAGCGGCGGCTTTATTGGCTTTTCAAGATACTTTACGCTCTTGGTTGCAGCGGCGACAGGGGGACAAAAAGGGCAATATACCGGAAATTTGGGCGTTTTTACCCATCACTCTCGCTTCAATTTATGGTGGTTATTTTGGAGCGGGTTTAGGTGTGATCGAGTTGGCAATTTTGGGCTTATTTCTCAAGGATAATCTCACGAGATTAAATGCTTTAAAACAGTTGCTTTCTTTGGTGGTTAACGTGGCGGCATCTTGGTTTTTTCTCTTTTCTAATCAGGTATATTGGTCGGCGGCGATAGTGGTAGCAATTGGCTCTTTAATTGGGGGTTTATTGGGGGGAAAACTAGCTAGAATTATCTCTCCTAGTTATCTGCGCTGGACTGTGGTAATTCTGAGTATTATTACCGCTACAGTTTATTTTCTTCGTTAACAAGATGTTTGTCAATCAGGTGTTTTATTGATGGAGATTGATAGATTTTTTCCTAGTTCTCAAACCTGTTCTAATTGTCTCTATCATACCAAATCCGCCAGGTGGGCGTAAGTCTATCTTCAGGCATTCCCCCGTGAGTTCAGAAGCCCCGACAATCTCGCCCAGCGGGTAGTTCACCCTAAAAAGATTGTCCCACTTCTAAGACTTTCGCTTGCCCGTTGCGAGACAAAATAACCTGTTGACTACCAACTTCCACTAAAGTCCAACCGTTGATAAATTCCCCCGGAGAAATACGGATAGTTATCCCCTTATTATCAAATAAAGCTGAAGATCGATCGCCTAAATCCATCACCCCCACCAGGGTATTTTTCACCTGATTATTAGTGGGAATAACCGCTGCCAACGGCCGATTCACTTGGGGGGCAGCCGGTAATGGTGGCGCGGAAATGTCGGGATTTGCGGGTGTAACCGGGGCAATTTTGGCAGCAGTTTCAGGGGTTTGGGGATAAACGGGAACGTAAATTCTTTCTATGATCTGGGGAGTATTATTAACCGGTAAATTAGCGGGGGGTGGTGGTGGAACCCTGGCTACCGGAGAAGGGTTATTTTGGGGATCAGGATCAGGATCGGGGGATGAAGTTTGACCTTGGCGATCGATAATAGCCAGGGATGATTGCAGATAGGCGATAAATTTTTGCTCTTCCTGGGAAATCGTGCCATTTTGAGAGACAGGCGCATTTTTTTGACTGATTAGCCATGCCACCACCCAACCTAGATAGACGCAAGCAATGACAAAAATAACTTTATCTAGGGGCATTCTCGGATTTTCTTCATGGCCCGCTGCCATATTTTTTGCACTCCTCGATCGCTGCTGTCGTTTCGATTCTAACAGGATAGCGCATTGCCAAAAACAATTTTTAAATTTCCCCAAATCCCCCTAGGGGGGATATAGTAGAGAGAGAATGATGTATCTTAATATAAGTGAAGTTTTGTAACAATTCTGAAATCCTTTGCTCAACTCTACCCTAGTCCCCAGCAATCCCGATCGCCTGAAACCCCTAGTCCCTAACTGGGAAAAATGTCAATCCGTCTTTTGGACAGCAGCATTTCTGGTATCAGTCCCCGTGTTCCTGCAAGCGCCCCTAGTGCGCTACTATCCCGAAATTAGCCTAGGTTTAACCGTTTTCTGGGTGGGGTTAGGGATTTGGCTGCTCAAACAAGCAAAAATCAGTCTTTGGGGAGATTTACTTTTGGGCTTTAGTTGGAGTTGGTTAGCAGGTTCTCTATACTGGGGTTGGTGGCGTTGGGAACCCTTGATCCATATTCCCATGGAAGCGATCGGGCTGCCCTTTGTTCTCTGGGGATTATGCAAAGGTCGCCGCAAAGTGGGCAATCTTTTCTATCTTGGTTCTTTGTTAGGAACCGCTATCACCGATGTATATTTCTATCTAACGGGACTAATTCCCTACTGGCGACAATTAATGACCGTGGAACTAGCTCCCAACCTAGTATCGCCGATATTTCATAACGCCTTGGCCCAAATTCAGACCCCCTGGGGCATCAGTTGGGCGATCGTGCTGCTCAACCTGCTCCTAGCGCTCGGTATCTATCCTTTGCAAAAACGGGTATGCCATTGGTGGGCATTTAGCGGAGCCGTATTGAGTACAATTTTAGTCGATGGTTTATTTTGGATTACCGCTTCTCTGGCCTAAGGGTTTTCCTAGCTAAACTTATTAACATTCAATTGATGAGTTTTGCCAATACATTGCTCCCAACACATTCCCAGCAAGGGTTATAGCTACAATGATCGATTTTTATTAAGGTTAATAATTGTAATTGCTTTTCTCAGAAAAAATCAATTATTGAAAATGTTCTCAATAGTAGTTTCCACAATCAAGGTTTTTCGGAAAAACATCTTGGCATCTTGGGGGAATGTAAAAATAGATAAAAACATCGGAAGAGCTGCGGAATATTCGCTATATGATATGTAGTTACTGCCATCTATCTATTGCAGCTGATCTACCCGTGGATATACTAGGACAAAATCCTTATTTACTACTCCATACCGAGAAGGGACAGCGTTTTTTCCCTCTCGTGGGGAGACCTTACTGGACAATCGGACGGGGCAAAGACAACGATATCGTGATTAAAGATCACTGTATCTCTCGCAATCACGCTATTTTACAATCCACGGAAACAGGAGATTTTTATCTGATCGATCTCGGTAGTCGCAATGGAACTTTTGTTAATGGCAGAAGGGTAGCCATTCCCGGGACTATCCATGACAAAGATCGGATCACCTTTGGCAAAACCGAAGTGCAGTTCTATCGTCCTACTCCCACTAATATAGGCAAGCAACCGCGCAATTTAGAATGGGATACCCCCACCTCCGCCCTCCATGAACGTCGCTTAACATCGGTGATGGTGGTGGATATGCGAAATTTTACGGCTTTAACGAGGCAATTAGACGAAAAAGTGCTTTCTTCTCTGATTGGCAATTGGTTTCGCCATGCCGGGAGTATTATCCGCAGTTCCGGCAGTTGGGTAGATAAATATATTGGTGATGCGATCATGGCCATCTGGTTTCACGGCCAACAGGAAGTCAATCAAGACGATATCTTGCAAATTTTCCAAGCAATTACGCAAATATACAAGATGACCCGCGCCTTAAGCGAAGAATATCCCTTACCCTTTAAATTACGTATCGGTGCGGGAGTGAATACCGGTTATGCCATGGTGGGCAATACTGGCAGCGGTGAACATCCAGATTATACGGCGATCGGCGATACGGTCAACGCCGCTTTTCGTTTAGAGTCGGCTACTAAAGAAATGGGTAGGGATTTAGCCATCGGAGTAACTACCTACAGTTATCTCATCGGTTTACCCCATCTCCACCAAGCTTTTAATCAACATACCGTCAGTCTGAAAGGATACGACGATAACACTATTACCTACGGAACCACTTTTGATCACTTGGATCGTTTCCTCGATGCCAACAGTAGTGAGGAGATGACCGGAATTACAGGAGTTGCCAGCAGTGTCGGTTTTCAGGATTTCAATTAAATGAGCGGTTGGGAGACGTTTCAGTGATCAGTGATCAGTAAACAGTAATCAGTGAAAAGACAGTAGGAAACTTCTATTTAGGGCTTGCTGAAAAAGTTTGTTGGTGGGGTTAGCTGGGGTTGTCTCTTTCATCGCTGATCTTTCAACGTAAAGTGCTTACTCTTTAACAATTATACTCGATTTGATCTTTATTTAGCGTTTAAGTCCCACTAGGAAATTAATTTTGCACGACTACTTAGGGTGGCTAATCTCAGAAAAATGGCTAAAAAGAAATCCTTAAAAGCTAAGTTAACCCGGATAAGTCGGTCAAAAAAAAAGACCGATAGACCGAGCTATCAAAGATTAATAGGGATTGAAAGTAAGATAGAATATCATCCCTTTCTAGAAGATTGGGGAAAGGATTATCAAAGTCTTTTACGCCGCGCTTTAAATGATAGACAAAAAGGGTTATCTGAGGATGAGATAGAGAAAAACTATCAAACCCAATTTGATATTCAATGGGCATGGGCTGATAGTTTAGCGATAAATGCTAGTTCAGTGTTTGACCAATTAACCACAGCTAAAGCCAATCACATAGAACTTCTTGAAACAGATTTAAAAGCAGGATTTAGGAAAGTTAGAGAAAATTTAGAAGTTCTAGAGAAGGCTTATCAAAATCCGACTACGGCGAATGGAAGAAACTTTAACAAGAGATTATTAGGGGTCAAATCTAAACTAGAAAGATTACAACGAAAGAAACAGGAACTTTCTGATTTAAAGGCAACAGACAGACTTCACATTTGTTGGGGGTCAAAGAAGTTATTTAAGGCTCAATATCATCTAGAAATCAATGGCTATGCTAATCATGAAGAATGGTTAGAAGATTGGAGACTTCATAGAGGAGGCAATTTTTATAGTATCGGTAAAGGGTCAGTGGATGGCAATAATCCGGTCACGAAAATTCATCATCAAGCGGAGCGAACTGTTCCGAGGGAACCTCGGAACCAGCACGCGCACCAAGAAGAAGATGATATTTTCACTGTTACTATTACAGTTCCTCGTTGTTATCAAGAAATTTATGGGACAAAAATAACTTTAGATTTTGTTGTCAATGGACGACGCAAACATGATTTGCTTTATGCCTTAGAATCTAATAAACCTGTTACGGTTCAGATTTTTAGAAGAGAACATAAAGAGAATCAATGGTACATTCATTTATCCACTTATGGGCCAGCAATTCCTTATATTTCTCATCAAAGAAATGGGTGTCTAGGGATTGACTTAAATGCTCAATCTATTGACCTTGTTTATGTTAAAAGAGATGGAAACTTACATTCACAAGAAGGAAAGAAAACCTTATTTTCTTGGGAGATTCCCACAGGAACGACGGGACAAGTTGAAGCCTCTTTAAGGAACATTGTGGCTGAAATTGTCAGAATAGCTGAAACTTTTCAATGTCCCATCGCTTGTGAAGACTTAGATTTTAGTCAAAAGAAAGCTACGTTAAGACATTCTCCGAAAAAGTATAATCGGATGCTTAGTGGCTTTGTTTATGATAAATTTAGAGCGTTTTTAGTCGCTAGAGCCGAAAAATATGGGATAGAAGTCATTTTCAACAATCCTTTTGCCACATCGGTTATTGGGATGGTGAAATATATGGCTAAATAGGGACTCAATTCAGCTTTTTCTGCGGCCATGGTGATTGCCAGACGAGCATTAGGGTTCTGTGAGAAGATACCTCGCTCTTATTGGCCAATAATAGGGATTTGTACTGAATCACCAGAGGATGGTTTAGTGCAATCATGGGGTCAATGGGGGAAACTCTGTAAGCTCTTGAGTGAACAGAATATCTCCCGACACCAAATGTTTGAACCAGCGAAAGTCCTAGAGGCACTGCAATTAGCAGTTTCCCGAACTAGAAGGGGGGAATCTCCCCCCAGCAAAGGCTGGAAAGTCAAATCTGCTTCTCTACCAGTAGTTTTTTCAAACAGTCAAACTCACGGGGAGTCACCGATGCCCCAAAACTGTTAGTCTAATAAGATATTATTAGATACCAACAGGTTTTTAGTAGGTGTACACTTAAAACTCAAATCTGATAACTGACGACTGATAACTGATAACTGATAACTGACCTACTCCTCGGTGGCAGCGAGAACTAAATCTTCCTCCTCCAAGGCGGGAGGAACTTCGATTTCTGCGACTACTTCCGAGACAGTGCGGCCTTCCGCTTCCGCTAGACGTTTTTCTCGGTATTTAATCGCCATTTCTTCCGCTTTTTCAAACACTAACGGGCGATTTTTCAGCATATCTCCCGGTTCGGGTTCTAATTGTTTAGTCGAGAGGGAAATGCGACCTCTTTCGGCATCGAGATCGATAATCATCACTTTTAACTCATCATTGACATTGAAAACCGTGTGGGGGGTGTCGATGTGATCGTGAGAGATTTCGGAAATATGCAGTAAACCACTGACTCCACCGATATCGATGAAAGCACCGTAGGGCTTGATTCCGCGCACGGAACCGATTACCACCTGTCCCACGGCTAAACCGTTCATCTTGCGTTCCACTAAAGCGCGACGATGACTTAAAACCAGACGGTTGCGATCCTCATCCACTTCTAAAAACTTTAAGGGCAATTCCTGACCAACTAAATCCTCTTTCGCCTCTCTGGTGCTAATGTGAGAACCGGGGATAAAGCCGCGGAGACCTTCAATCCTGACTAATGCCCCACCACGGTTAGTGGCAAAAACATTTGATCGCACGGTAGCATCTTCTTTTTGCAATTGACGCACCCGTTCCCAAGCGCGCATATATTCAATGCGACGGATCGACAGGGTTAGCTGTCCATCTTCATTCTCGTCGGTAAGGATGAAAAATTCCCTGGTTTCGTTAGGTTGTAAAACTTCTTCGGGATTATCGACGCGGTTGATCGACATTTCCTGCACGGGGATAAAAGCGGCGGTTTTAGCACCGATATCGATGAGCGCTCCCCGGGGTTCCATGCTGAAAACAGTCCCGGCGACAACATCTCCCGGACTGAAATGATAATCGTATTTGTCTAGAAGGGCGGCAAAATCTTCATGGGTAAAGCCTATGTTTTTGTTTGCGGTTTTTTGGGTGGTCATGTACGTTGTTTGGGCCTCGGAATTTCCGTAGGTTTTTCCTCCTATGTGATGTACAGTTTCTAAATAAAGGAGATGCCTCCCAATTTAGTTCCTAGGCAGGGCCTAGGGGATGAACTGCCGCATCCGGCTTTCTTGCAGGCAATCCGCCTCAAGAATGACTCTTAAGAATCTAACCAGAGCTTGGGCTTTAAATAGCACAAGGGATCCTAATTATAACTGAATCGGGGACTATTTAAGATGAGGTGATCACGCTGGCTTCTTCCACTTGAGACCAAGAAGGATGAGCGCGTTCGATTTCGGAGGATTGCAGCAGCGCTAAAGCGGCGATAAAGTCTCTAATTCCCTGAAAATTGCCGTAAACCGAAGCAAAGCGCACATAGGCCACTTCCGATTCTTGCCGGAGGTATTCTAGGACTAATTGACCGATCTCCTGACTTGTTACCTCCCGTTTTGAGTCTTGCTGTAGACGGGATTCGATATCATTGACGATCGCCTCTAATCTTGAGGGGGGAATGCCGGTTTTTTCGCAGGCGCGGACGATACCGCGCAGCAGTTTGCAGCGATCAAAAGATTCCCGTTTACCATCTTTTTTAATCACCGTGATCGGCACGAATTCGATGCGCTCGTAGGTGGTGAAGCGATATTTACACTGTAAGCATTCACGACGACGACGAATGCTCTGACCGTTTTCGGAGGAACGGGACTCTAAAACGCGACTATCGGTATGCTGACAATTAGGACACTGCATAGGAGGCGCTCGGTGAGGGGAACCTTTAATTTAAGCCTTTAAATACGAAAACCAGAGCCGCTAACCTGCTTTTGACAAGCGGGCGGCTCAGGGAAGAAAATTATTAAGTTAAACGGAGTTAAGAAATTTACTTTTGAATCCGGGGAGGTTCCCGGAAGGCGATGGCGAAGAAAATTACCGCCAAGGCCATAGTTAAAACCAAAATGTAAGCGACGCTTTCCATGGTTGGACATCCTACAAGATTGCTATGACAATCCTATAGTATCAGGAAATGAGCTTTTCGGCTTGTCTGGGGATGTAGATTACATCCCCAGAATCAGTGGCGATCTATTTAACGCTAACTTTTGCCCCGGCATCTTCCAGTTTTTTCTTGACGGCGGCGGCATCATCTTTGTTGGTGCCTTCTTTAACCGCTTTGGGAGCGGCTTCTACTAGGTCTTTCGCTTCTTTGAGTCCTAAACCAGTCAATTCGCGCACTACCTTAAGGATAGCAATTTTCTTGTCGGCGGGAACTTCTTCAAGAACGACGTTAAATTCGGTTTGTTCTTCCACAGCTTCAGCCGCAGCCGCGGGAGCAGCCCCGGGGGCAGCCATAATTATGCCACCGGCCGGAGCGGCGGCGCTAACTCCAAAGGTTTCTTCGATACCTTTGACTAATTCCGCAGCTTCCAAGAGGGTCAGGGTTTTGAGTTTTTCTAAGATTTCAGCTACAGCAGACATGGGTTAGACTCCTAATTGTTTTAAGTGATTGATTGGTGCGGTGTTAAGCCGCTTCTTTTTCTTCTTGACGGGCCACGGCATCGACGGCGCGGGCCAAAGATGCGGGAACTTCGTTGATGCTGCGGGCCAGTTTGGTGGCAATGGCGTTGATTGCTCCAGCGGCCTGAGCGATTAACTGTTCTTTCGACGGTAAATCGGCGATCGCTTTGATCTGATCTTCTGTTAACAGTTGACCTTTGGTCCCTTCTTTGAGGACACCGCCGCGCAATTCGGTTTTTTTGCTTTCTTTTTTGAACTCTTGATAGGCCTTGAAAGCTCCACCGATATCCTCTTTTACGAGCAGAAAGGCGGATGTTCCCGATAAAAGGCTTTTCATCGGTTCCCAGCCACTATCCTCAGCGATCGCCAATCCCATCAAAGTATTTTTGGTGACTTTACAAATCGTTCCCGTGGGGCGCAATTTGCGGCGTAGATTGCTGATTTCGGCGACGGTTAAACCTTGATAGTCGATGACCATCGTTAATTGAGCTTCCCTCAGAGAGGTTTTTAATTCTTCTAGAATTACTCCCTTGCTTTCTCTGCTTCTCCCCATCCCTTGTTCACCTCCTGTATGCGGGGGACCGGTTCCACAGACAGGCGCAAAAATAACCCCTTGTAGCGCCGGGGTTGAGTGGAGAGAATCCAGTTCAGGCACGACCAAGACAGAAAATATCTCTCTTTAGTCTTTTTGGCTGCTGTTTTCTCGCTTTGACCTCGGCAGGGTATTTAAGCTGTTTCGCACCTGCTGTCTTTGGCTTAAGCCAGTTTCTTATCATAACATTATCGCGGGATTTATGTCAAGCCCTGGGAAGGAGCGATCGAGGCGATCGCATCTAAGACTAAATCCTGTTTTGAAAAGGTATAGGAAAGTGGGGTGTGGAGTGTGGGGAGAAGGGAGCACCGGAACACCGGAGCAGGGAGAAACAATTCATAACTTGAGAGTTAATCACACTATTAAAAACGGATTTGGTATAAGACTAAATCCGTTGAGTATGGGCTACATAGAGCTGGCTGAATAAATCTAAAAACCTTGTTGGATAAAACTTTT
Organism: Microcystis sp. LE19-195.1E; assembly: GCF_027532095.1. Lineage (NCBI taxonomy): Bacteria > Bacillati > Cyanobacteriota > Cyanophyceae > Chroococcales > Microcystaceae > Microcystis > Microcystis sp. LE19-195.1E. The sequence continues at coordinate 24,701 of NZ_JAPZSZ010000334.1, read as the reverse complement.
AGACCTTTTTGAAATCCACAAGTGCCTCGTCTGGGAGTGATCAGGGGGAAAATTCCGGGACTTTTTCCCTGAAAATTAGGTAATTGAGCAGATGAAAATCGGTAAAACCCTACACCCCACACCCCACACGCTACCCCCACCGAAAAACTTTTTCAGCAAACCCTACATATCAGGACAGGCACTCATGCAAGAGGCAAAAGGAGGAATAGATAATCGGTCTTTAATAACCGGATTTAGTCTGAGATCAAAAGTTTTCGTTTTCAGGAGTCGGTCGTTAATACCAAATTAGGTTACAGTTCTTGATCAGAAACGCTGTATCTAATTCAGTCTCAGGAGAAAGTCTTTCTGTTGATTGAGCTTTTTTAATCTAGCTTTTCAAGACGCAGAATCAGCTTGGTTCATTTGTTCGCTTGTGCCACTCTACTTTCTTCGCTTACAATCCTTTTGTATCCTCCATCAATTTTTCGAGCTTCCCTTTTTAGTTACCTTACCCAATTATCAATTATGAATAACACTGAAATCAACTTTCCCAAAGGCTCTAAGAGTGACCTAAGAGATGTTATCACAAATCAGTTACTCATTTTTTTAGAAGCCCAAAATTATGACGCAGCTAAAACTCTATTAATTCCCGTCGCTTCCGTGGATATAGCAGAAGCGATTGCGGACTTACCTAAAACCCTACAAATCATTGCTTTCCGACTTTTAAATAAATCTCAAGCCATTGACGTTTATGAACATTTAGATAGAAATACCCAATATTTATTAATCGAAAAATTTAAAAATGCGGAAGCAAATGAAATTATTAATAATATGTCTCCTGATGATCGAGTCAAGTTATTTGATGAGTTACCTCCTCAATTAGCGAGGACTTTAGTGGCTCAATTATCCCCTGAAGAAAGAGAGTTAAATGCTTTATTGTTCGGGTATTCTGCTGATACAGCAGGGCGAATTATGACCCCGAAATATATCTATGTTAAAGAAACTATTACCGCTAATGAAGCCCAAGCTAAAATCAGAAATTTAGCCGATAAAATTGAAGTGGCTTACTATATCTATGTGACAGATAATAACAAGAGATTACAAGGAACCTTATCTTTAAAAGATTTAATTGTTGCTAAACCAGAAGCCATAATTTCAGAAATTATGAACAGAAATATTATTTATGCTTATACCGATACCGACCAAGAAGAAGTCGCTAAATTGATTCAACGCTATGATTTATTAGCCTTGCCAATTGTTGATAAAGATGAAAACTTATTAGGGGTAGTTACGGTAGATGATGTCATCGACATTTTAGAGGAAGAAGCAACTGAAGATATTTATAGAATGGGAGCAATTAACACGGAATCTGATGATCAAAATTACTTTAAATTGGGCTTGTATAAAATCACAAAAAAACGAATACCATGGTTATTAATTTTATTAATCACGAATTCTGGAACAGTTTTTTTAATGAGTAATTTTGAGGAAGTATTAGAAGAAGTAGTTGCCTTAGCCTTTTTTACGCCATTATTAATTGATGCAGGGGGAAATATCGGTGCACAGTCATCGACCGTTGTTATTAGGGGATTAAGTACCGATGAATTAAGAGATAAAAAACCGTTTTCAATTATTGTGAAAGAGTTAATAACAGGGGGATTATTAGGAATCATTTTAGCCGTCATTGTGATTGCCATGATTTTTGTATTCTTAGGTAAACCAGAGATTGGTTTTATAGTGGGAATTAGTTTAATTGCTATCTCAATTATTGCAGCAACAACAGGTACAGCATTACCTTTTGTCTTTAACAAAATGGGATTTGATCCTGCTTTAATGTCTGCTCCTTTTATTACCACAGTGGTTGATGTTTTAGGAATTTTTATTTATTTCAGTATTGCTCAATTAATCCTAAAGGAAAGCTTGAGAAATTGATGGGCAAGTCAAAAAGATTAGGCCGATTTAAGTCTGAATTGGCGTTCCATAACTTGCCCAGAGTTATATCCTTGAGCGCTCGATAATTTTTAATCCTCAATCCCTCAATTCCGGCCATTATTTAGTCCCGTTTCTCATTACTAAAGTAATCTGAGCAATTTCTCCCCGGAGAATATATAGTATAGACTGATTCTAGAGCGGTTATTAATAGAGTTCTTGCCTAATTAATTTTTGAGAGTTCAAAAATGAGAAAAATAGGCATAAAATTGCATAAAATCCTTAGATAGAGCATTTAATTGATTAATGCTCATTCTTAATTCTCCTGACTACTGACTACTGGCTACTGACTCCTCACCTAAGGTCAGATTTTTGATTTTTGCCAGAGGTCTAATTACTGACCCGATTCGATCGCCCCTTCGGCCTCGTGGACAATTGCTCTCAATCGATCTAAGGTTTTCTGGTCCACCTGCGTCCATAATCCCCGTTGTTGAGCTTCTAATAATCTTTCGGCCATATCTCGCAATGCCCAGGGGTTTTTCTCCTGAATAAATTGTTGTACCTTCTCGTCAAATAAATAAGCTTCGGCTACTCCCTGATAGATAAAATCCTCCACTAGATGAGTAGTGGCAGAATAGGCAAAAATATAATCTACGGTCGCAGCCATCTCGAAAGCGCCTTTATAGCCGTGTCGCATCACTCCCGCTATCCATTTGGGATTAACCACTCGCGAACGGTAAACCCGGCGAATTTCTTCCTCTAGGGTTCTGATGCGGGGATTTTCCGGTCGGGAATGATCACCAAAATAGGTGACGGGATTTTTGCCGGTTAAAGCCCGGACACTGGCAGTTAAGCCGCCTTGAAATTGATAGTAGTCATCGGAGTCGAAAATATCGTGTTCCCGATTGTCCTGATTGTGCAGCACTATCTCTAATTCTTGCAGTCTATTTCTTAATACTTCCGGTAAAGAATGGGCAGTTCCTTGACTATTATATGCATAACAACTCCAGTTAATATAAGCATTAGCTAAGTCTTGATCATTTTGCCAGTTTTGTGACTCGATTAACCCCTGTAAACCGGCCCCGTAAGCACCCGGTTTGCAGCCAAAGATTCTGGCAGTAGCTCTCAGTTTCGCCTCTTTTTCTCCTAAGCCCTGACTTAGCCAAAACTCCCTCTCTGTCTTCACTTTCGCCGCTAAAGGATTAATTTTTTCTTCTTCCTCTTGACAAGCTACCGCATTTATGCCAGAATTAAGAAGATGTAGTATGCTGGGGAAACTGTCCCTAAAAAAGCCCGATACCCGAACAGTCACATCAATGCGAGGACGGCCTAAGCTAGACGGGGTAAGGATTTCAAACCCGACCACCCGACGGAAAAAACCATCCCAAAGGGGACGAATTCCCAGTAAAGCCATGGCTTCGGCCACATCTTCGCCACTATTTCTCATCGTCGAAGTTCCCCAGATAGAAATCGCCAAAGTGCGGGGATATTCGCCATTTTCTTGGGTATAACGTTCAATTAGTGCCTCTGCGGCCTTTCTTCCCACTTCCCACGCGGTTTCTGTGGGGATTGCGCGGGTATCGACGGAATAGAAATTTCTGCCGGTGGGGAGAACATCGGGACGGCCGCGGGTAGGAGCGCCGGAAGCACCACTGGGGACGTATTGGCCAGTGAGACCTTTTAAGAGATAGGTAAGTTCATCGGGGGTTTGTTTTAAAGCAGGAATTAACTGATTTTCTAGCCAAACCAATTCTTTTGCCGTATTTTCGCCTAGAGGTTCAATTTTCTGGCTAATTAAATCCTGAGCGAGACTTTCCAGATAGGTAGTAGTATCGTTATATTCCGTCAGGGGGTCGCAGTCGAGATGGAGGTCAAGGGCGATCGAACGGGTTAAACCAGGGCGGTCGGGACTAGGAGAACGAGCGATCGATTGGATTAAATCAATTAACTGCTGACCCTGGGGACATTGACCGAAGATATGTAAACCGTCGCGGATTTGTGCTTCCTTGAGTTCACAGAGATAACCATCCACGAGGGTGAGAAATTGACTAAAGGAAGTGCTGGTCGCAACGCGCTCGCTACGCGAGATCGTGCCTAGCTCTCGATCGAGATTAGTTTTCGCCACCAGGTCGTTAATCCGCTCGCGAATCAGAGCTAAACGAGAAGGATCAAGAGATTCTGCCTGATAATATTCATCGATGAGAGACTCTAACTTTTCCCAATCCCCATACAATTCCGCTCGCGTCATTGGGGGGGTGAGATGGTCGATGATAACAGCTTGGGAACGTCTTTTAGCGCTGCAACCTTCTCCGGGGTCATTGACAATAAAAGGATAAAAATTCGGCAGCGACGAGAAAGCAATTTCGGGATAACAATTGGGAGAAAGAGCGAGACTTTTCCCGGGTAGCCATTCTAAATTGCCGTGTTTACCGAGATTAATTACAGCAGTGACCTGGAATTCCTGTCGTAACCAATGGTAAAAAGCGAGATAGCTGTGGGTAGGTTCGAGGTCGGGGGAATGATAATTAAGAGTCGGGTCAAGGTCGTAACCGCGAGAAGGTTGAATACCGATAAAGACATTACCTAACTGGATGCCGGGGATAGGAAAATCCCTGTCCGGATGTCCCCAACGGTCAAGCATAGCGCTTTGATTATCGGGGGGAAGGGAGGAGAAATAATCTAGATATGCTTCTAGGGAGAGAGATTGATAGATAGGTTTTAATTCCCTTGTCTCCAAGTCATTAGTGATACCGGAAATAAGCAATCGCATTAATTCATCGCTATGGTCGGGTAGGTCGGTGAGGGTATAACCTTGGGTTTGTAATGCGCGAAGAATTTCCAGACCACTAGCGGGAGTATCTAAACCGACTCCGTTAGCGATACGACCATCCTTATTGGGATAGTTGGGGAAAATGAGAGCAATTTTTTTCTGGGAGTTGGGAAGGGAGGAGAGTTGACAATAGTTTGCGGTTAAATCAGCGACAAAATCAACCCGGTGGGGGAGGGGTTGATAGATAACTATTTCCGTTTCTAGTTTGGGATGTCGGGTGAGGACAGATTTAAAGGAAATAGCGCGGGTGATAATTTTGCCATCCATTTCCGGTAAAGCGATATTCATGGCCACATCCCGGGGGGAAAGACCTTGATAACCCTGTTGATAAGCTTCTAAACTGCTGCTGCTGAGGATAACTTGGAAGATGGGTTTATTGAGAGACTGCCAGAAGTGATGATTTTGTTTGTCTTCCGGTCGTTGGATAGAGAAGCTAGTGGTATCGAGAATTAAGTCTGGGGGATGCTGGGAAAAGAGGGTTAATAGTTCCTCTTGCACTTCAATTTCCCGGAGAGAGGAGAGAAAGATAGGGACAGTTTCAATATTTCTTTGGGTGAAAGCGCTGATTAAAGCATCGATAGCTTTGGTATTACCCGCGAGATAATGGGAACGATAGAAAAGTATCCAAGTCCGTGCTTGGGGTTGGGATAGGGTTGTCTGGGAATAGATTCCCAACCTAGGGACAACCCTAGGAGGAGAGGGAGGATAGTCGAGATGGAGACAGGTATGCGCGATAAATTTAGCAGCATTAATCCAGTTATCTATCCCTGCTTCCGTGAAATAGCACCATAACTGGTTAACAGTAGTCAGGGAAGCAGTGGAATGACTCATCAACTCTAAATCCGGTTTATCCTCTCCCGGGAGGACAAATAAAGTCGCACTGGTTTCCTCGACAATTTCCTTAACTACTTCCAATCCGTAGGACCAACTCCCCCGTCCCCCCAATAAGCGAAGAATAATTACTCTTGCTTGGGATAGTACCTTGTCCCCATAGTTATCGATACTGTATTGCTGCTGTAACTGCGATAAATTCAGGGCGCGAATTGCGGGAAAATTATCGGGTAGATGGTCGATAGCTGCCGCTAGAGTTTGAATATCGGTATCGGCCATGGTGAGGAGAACAATCGGGGCCGGATTTTGGTCAATAATAATCACCCCTTCGGTATCTGCTGTCCAACCACCCGCTTGGGGAGCAATACGATGCATAAGTTTTGAGAGTCAGGTTAAATAATGATTAGGTTTTGAGAATTAGGGTCTCGATCGAGGGATCATTCTTAGGTAGATAGAGATGATTATATCTGTCTGCGGCAATTTAAAGAACAGGGAATAGGGATTAGGGGATAGGGGATAGGGATTAAGAAAAATCTTCACTAAAACCCAAACCCCAGTCCCCTTACTGATGACTGGGGTTTGGGGAAGTGGGGAAGTGGGGAAGTGGGGAAGTGGGGAAGTGGGGAAGTGGGGAAGTGGGGAAGTGGGGAAGTGGGGGAATGGGGAAGTGGGGGAATTTCAACTAAAACCCTAAAACCCTAACACCCGAACACCCCAACACCCCAACACCCTAACACCCCAACACCCCAACACCCCAACACCCCAACACCCGAACACCCCAACACCCCCCGCAACGCGCACGCAGTGACCACCCCAACACCCGAACACCCCAACACCCAAAATATAGTCAATATTGCCAGGGCCTAACTATGAAATACCTTCTTTTTTCAGCAATCAAATCACAGGGAAAAAAAGCGAGGGGTTTTACTTTAATAGAATTGTTAGTAGTGGTGATTTTATTGGGGGTTCTCGCTGCCATCAGTTTACCGAGTCTCTTAGGACAAATCGCTAAGGGTAGGCAAGCAGAAGCGCGCGCAGCACTGGGATTAATCAATCGCGCCCAACAGGGTTATCGTTATGAAAAAGGGACTTTTGCTACTTTATCTGAACTATCTCTGGAAGCTGCCAGTATTTCCCTAAAATTCTATAATATCAGCGAAGTAGGAACTCCCAATGCTTTTGGAGCCGCCTATCGAGCGAATGCTTTGGCTCCATTTGATAACGATATTAAAAATTATGCCGGAGCGGCCGGACAAACGGCAGCCGGGGCCTATACCGGTATTGTTTGTGAGGATGAAACTCCTTTAGAAGATAATGTTTCTACCAGTAATTCCGCCGGTGTTCTTAGCTGTGTTGATGGCATTGAAATTAATTAAAATAACCCCAAAAATCTTTTATTTTTGTTGATAAGTAAATGGTTATAATTATGAAGGTCGTGATTTGTAGGTTAATTCATCGTAGGGTTAATTCATCGTAGGGTTAATTCATCGTAGGGTTAATTCATCGTAGGGTTAATTCATGAATTAACCGCGATGGTAGGGTTAATTCATGAATTAACCCTACTTATTAAGGGGGGATAAAGGGGAGATCCCCCCGCCTATCGGCACCCCCCTTATCAAGGGGGGCAGGGGGGATAAAGGGGAGATCCCCCCGCCTATCGGCACCCCCCTTATCAAGGGGGGCAGGGGGGATCGAACCTAAAATCCATGTTTTAATTTAATTAAAACCAGCTACTTACGTTACTGATTATTGACTTTTATTTAAAGCTATGGTAGGTGCAAAAAAATCTCTCAATCTATCGTTACTTAAAACTCTTGGTTTAGTCGCCGTCATCGGTGGACTAATCATGGCTATTGTGGAAATGCAACAGGAAAAGGTGAAAACCTTGACCAAAGAAAAGTTATTAGATAGAAATTATCGTCAAGAGTCTCGCCTAGAAAATGCTCAGGTTGAGTTATTAAAAAATATACCAGCTTTTGGCTTTTACAATATGTTAGCCAATTGGTCAATGTTGCAGTTTATACAATACTATGGCGATGGGGATGCTCGTAGGGAAACTGGTTACGGTTTAAGTCCCGATTTTATGGAAATTGTCACCAAAAATGACCCCAAATTTGTCCGCGCCTATTTGATGATGTCTGTCGCTTCTTCCCTGAATGCTGGTAAACCGGAAAGAACCATTGAGATTATGAATAAAGGTTTATCAAAAATCACTCCTGATGTCACCGATGCCTATTTTCTTTGGTTATATAAAGGAGTGGATGAACTATTATTTTTAGGTGATATTCCCGCGGCGAAAAAATCCTATCAAATGGCCGCCGATTGGGCGAAAATTGCTGGTAATGAATTTATCGAAAAATCCGCTAGGGGAACAGTAAAATTTTTAGAAACTAATCCCGATAGTCGCGCTCCTAGAGTCGGTGCTTGGATGTTAGTCTGGATAAATAGCCAAGACGAAGAAACCCGCAGGTTAGCTAAGGAAAATATCGAAAAATTGGGCGGTAAATTGGTGATTAATGATAATCAAGTGATGGCAATTCCCCCCAAAGATTAGGGTTTGACATATTTTTCATCCTGCCAAAACTTATGATTTAATAAACCATCAATATCCTCAGCAAAGGGACAAACATCGGGAAAATTAGAGTCTGGATAATCCTCTTTCACCGCTTCTAAAGCTTCTCGATAACATTCTTCTAAAATCTCGATCATAAACCTTTTCAAACTAGGAGAATACTTAAATTCCTTCTTCAACTCCTTGCGAAAATTTCTAATTTCAATTTCCCACCCTCGATAACAATCGGGAAGAACCACATAACAACGTTTTAATAAATGTTCTAATAAACGAGTTAAAAAATTATCGACCGCTTTGCGTTGACTTTTCCCCAAAGACTCCACCTCCTCGATCAAATTCTCTAAATCAACTTGAGATAAATCCCCAGATTTTAATTGTTTGACGGTTGCTTCTATCCACAAAGCAAAATCTTGATTATAAAGATTTTTTACCTTGGCTAAAGTCATAATTTTTCTCCCTGTTAAACTTAAATTCATTTCTTGAAAATCACAATAAATTCGGTTATTAAAGACTGATTATTTATTCCGCTTTTTGCATGAGTGCATGAGTAGAAAACGGGTTTCTCGGAGAAACCCGTTTTCTGTACGTTACTTTAACTTTCCCAAAACTTATGATTTAATAAGCCATCAATATCCTTATAAAAAGGATAAACATCGGGAAAAATAGCATCATATTCGATTCGCATATTCTCCACCGCTTCCTGATAACAATCATCACAAATATCCGTCAAAAAACTGCATAAACTAGGAGAATCTTTCAGGATATCTTTTAACTTCGATTGACAGCGTTTAATTGTTACTTCCCAACCTCGATAACAGTCGGAAAAAGGAAGATAACGCCGTTTTAAAGCCTGTTCAAATAATGTGACTAGACGGTTTTTTAGTTCCCTTTTGTCTCGTCTTCCCAAAGATTCCACCTCCTCGATCAAATTCTCCAAATCAACTTGAGATAAATCCCCAGATTTTAATTGTTTGACCGTCTTCTCTATCCACAAAGCAAAATCTTGATCATAAAGATTTTTTACCTTGGCTAAAGTCATAATTTTGAGCTGCTCTGTTGACTAATTACCTTTATTTTACCGAAACTTGGCCAACAATTTAAGTCTGAATTGGCGCTTACTTAAAACTTGCATTAAAAGTCGCTCGGTTTGGGTGCATCTCACATTTTCGGAAATACCGATAATCAGCAATTATCAGTCACTCTTAAACTGCTACAAATGTATGAACAGCCGCGTGTAAGCATCCCACCGAAAAGCTAATGCGCGAGGGGTTTGGGGACGGCGCTTGCGTCCCCAACGGGGGGTTTGGGGGGTAGAACCCCCCAAAAGACTGGATTGATGACACAAACCTAAAAAGCACAGTTTTTAAACTGCACCGATCGAGGGATAATATAACCTTGATATTGACAATGGCGACTTATGAAAATTTTAATTATGGGTGGAACCCGATTTATCGGTGTTTCTTTGACTAAAGTGTTAGTAGAACAGGGTCATGAAGTAGTATTATTCAATCGTGGCAATAAACCCGCTCCGGTTGCTGGAGTACGACAGATACATGGCGATCGCACTGACCCAGCGCAACTGAAAGAAAAGCTTAAAAATGAAAGTTTTGAGGCAATTTTCGATAATAATGGCAGAGAATTAAGTGATACTCAGCCCCTCGTCCAGATTTTTAGGGAAAGAATCGGGCATTTTGTCTATGTTAGCTCGGCGGGGGTTTATCTAAAATCCGACCAAATGCCCCATAAAGAAGGGGATAAACTAGATCCCAAAAGTCGCCACAAGGGAAAACACGAGACAGAAAACTATTTAAGCGAGATGGGTTTACCCTGGACTTCCATCCGTCCGGTTTATATCTACGGACCGGGGAACTATAATGACCTAGAAGCTTGGTTTTTTGACCGTTTGGTTCGTAATCGTCCTATTCCTATACCCGGTCATGGGGAACATTTTACCCAATTCGGTCACGTTGTCGATCTGGCCAAGGCCATGGCCGCAGTATTGGGTAATTCTCAGGCTATCGGTCAAGTGTATAATATTTCTGGCGATCGCTATGTAACTTTTAACGGTTTAGCGAAAGCTTGCGCGGCAGCGATGGGGAAAAATGCCGAGGAAATCGAGATTGTTAACTATAACCCCAAAAAATTTGACTTCGGCAAAAAGAAACCTTTCCCCCTGCGGGTTCAACATTTTTACGCTGATATTAATAAGGCCACCCTGGAGTTAAACTGGCAGCCCGAATATGATCTCGTCAGTGGTTTAACAGACTCCTTCCAGAATGATTATCTCCCTTCCGGTCGCGATCGGCAAGAAATAGACTGGGCGATCGATGACCAGATCTTGGCAAACCAACAAAATTAATTTTTTGGGGGAAGTGGGGAAGTGGGGAAGTGGGGAAGTGGGGAAGTGGGGAATTTCAACTAAAACCCCAACACCCTAAAACCCTAAAACCCTAACCCCCAAACTGATGCAGCTTTAACCAGTTATTGGACATTCCACCAACCGAAGGCCGGCCCGACAAAGCGAATAACTACCCAAACCCCAGCTAAAACTCCTATACCAATCCAGGCACCCCTAGTGGTTAACTTGTAAGCTTGGGATGCTTGACTTTTAGTAATCGGTAGCCAAGGCAGGATGTTTTCTTCCTGTCCATACTTATCACCCAGGGCCGATTGACGACGTTTTGATTCACCCATACTAATGTCAGTTATTAAGAGGTTTTTCTCTGATTGTATATCGAAAGACAACCGCCTACACTCACTCCCAGTCCATGAAGGAGGGCGATCGAAACTGACGGCTGATGACCGACTATTATAGAATTAAAGGTTGCGACTGAAACGAGAATAATAATTATGGCAACCATTAACAGTAATTACTTAAAACTAAAAGCGGGTTATCTTTTCCCAGAAATTGCCCGACGAGTCCAAGCTTTTGCGGCAGCTAATCCCGATGCTAATATTATCCGTCTGGGGATTGGGGATGTCACCGAACCTTTGCCCCTAGCTTGTCGCGAGGCAATGATCAAAGCGGTGGAGGAAATGGGCGATCGCTCTAGCTTTAAGGGTTACGGGCCCGAACAGGGTTATGCTTGGTTAAGGGAGAAAATCGCCGTCCATGATTTTCAGGCTCGCGGTTGTGAGATAAGTGCCGATGAAATCTTTATTTCCGACGGTTCTAAGTGCGATACGGGCAATATTCTCGATATTTTTGGAGATAATAACTCGATCGCCGTGACCGACCCAGTATATCCCGTTTACGTTGATACTAATGTTATGGCCGGACACACGGGAGAGGCCAACGACCGCGGCGAATACGAGGGCTTAATTTATCTGCCAATTACCGCCGAAAATAACTTTACTGCCCAGATTCCGGCGGAAAAAGTCGATTTAATCTATCTCTGTTTTCCCAACAATCCCACCGGGGCCACGGCTACCAAAGAACACTTGACAGCTTGGGTTAATTATGCTAGGGCCAACGGATCGATTATCTTTTTTGATGCGGCCTACGAGGCCTTTATCACCGATGCCAGTTTACCCCATTCCATCTACGAAATCGAGGGGGCGCGGCAATGTGCGATCGAATTTCGCTCTTTTTCTAAAAATGCCGGTTTTACTGGGACCCGTTGCGCTTTAACCGTGGTTCCCCAAAGTCTGATGGCCAAAGCGGCCGACGGCAGTGATGTGCAACTCTGGAAACTGTGGAATCGTCGGCAATCGACCAAATTTAACGGCGTTTCCTACATTGTCCAACGGGGGGCCGAGGCGGTTTATTCCCCGGAAGGACAAGCACAAGTACAAGAACTTGTCAAGTTTTATTTACAAAATGCAACAATTATCCGAGAAAAATTAACCGCCGCCGGTTTAGAAGTCCATGGTGGCGTAAATGCGCCCTACGTTTGGGTAAAAACGCCCCAAGGTCTATCGAGTTGGGATTTCTTCGATAAACTGCTACATACCTGTAATGTGGTGGGGACCCCCGGATCCGGCTTTGGGGCCGCCGGAGAGGGTTATTTCCGGCTGTCGGCTTTTAATAGTCGTGCCAACGTCGAGGCCGCTATGGAGAGAATTATCAGTAAATTTCAAGGCTAATGGTCAAAAGAGGGATGTTTGCGGAAGCATCCCCCAACAACCCCATCGGGAATTGATAGACTGTTGACACACCCAATTTTTCGGTAACTACTCACCGACAACGGCTCACCGATGCGACCCTTTTGGCTAGAATCCTTACAGGTAGAAAGATTAACGATCGCAATTGCTGGCCTACCGGCACATCTGCAAGGGATCAAGTTGGTGCAGTGGTCAGATCTGCACTGCGATGAACAGCATTTGCCTGTAGCTGTCCTGCAAGAAGCGATCGCCATTACTAATCAAGAAAAACCCGATCTCATCTTCCTGACGGGAGACTTTATTACCTATAGTCCCCAGCCAATTTTTACCCTGGTGGATAGCATAAAAGCTCTCGAAAGTCAAGGGGGTATTTATGCTTGTTTAGGAAATCATGACAGTTATCTTCCCCACGCAAGGGAAACGGTCAGAGCAGCCTTAACTGGCGTGGGAATTCGGGTACTCTGGAATGAAATCGCCACACCCTACGGCGAAAATTTTCCCATTGTCGGATTGGCCGATTATTGGTCTGGGGAATTTTTACCGCAAATCCTCGAGCAAATTGCTCCCGATATACCCAGACTCGTCCTTTCCCACAATCCCGATACAGCCATGGTTTTAAGGGATTGGCGCGTGGATTTGCAGTTATCCGGTCATACCCACGGAGGTCAAGTGACTATCCCGGGTATGGGTTCCCTACCGATAATTTTAGAGAAACTTAGGCGATCGCTGCCCGAACCCTATGGTCAATGGGTTCCCCTTCACCGGCAGTTTAGCAGAGTAGTCCGATACTGGCAATGGTCCGAGGGATTTCACCGAGTCGGGGAAAATCAATTATATGTCAATCGAGGCTTAGGAACCTATTTTCCCGGTCGTCTTTTTTGTCCCCCCGAAGTGACGGTAATTACTTTGATCAACAGGACTCAGTAGTCAGGAGTCAGGAGCCGGTCGTCAGGAGATTATTTTTATTTATTCTCCCCATCACCCCACTTCCCCACTTCCCACTCCCCACTTCCCACTTCCCACTAACTAAATGACTGAGCAAGATACTGACTGGATCGGTTTGATGATCGGCAATTCTCGGCTACATTGGGGGTATTTTTGCGGTCAAACCCTGTTAGCTTGTCTCGATACTCCTCACCTGAACGAACCCCTAAGTAATGAATTTTTGCGACAAATTTTCCCTAAACTCTTGACAAATAAATGTAACTGTGCATTGATTGTCGCCTCCGTGGTTCCTAGCCAAAAAGAATTGTGGGCAAATTATGGCAATTTACGGAGAATTACTTTAAAAGATATTCCTTTACTGGATTTATATCCGACATTCGGCATCGATCGAGCTTTAGCTGTCTTAGGTGCGGGAAAAAAATATGGATTTCCCTGTTTAGTCATCGATGCGGGAACAGCCTTAACTTTTACGGGGGTGGATGGGGATAAAAAGCTAGTGGGGGGAGCAATTTTACCCGGGTTAAGGGTGCAATTAGCCAGTTTAAGGGAACGGACGGCAGCCTTACCAGAGGTGTCCTTATCGGAAAGATTACCGCAGATGTGGGCAAAAGAAACAGCAGAAGGGATAAGAAGTGGGATAATTTATACAATTTTGGCGGGAATAGAAAAATTCAGTCTGGAATGGTTAAATTTATATCCAGAGAGCGGGATAATTTTAACAGGGGGAGATGGGGACTTAATTAGGGATTACTGGCAAGAAAAGGCCATTAAATCACCCCTAGTGGATAAGACGATCATTTTTCAGGGAATTGCCGCAGTTAAGGGAATCTCCTCCTGTTTAATTGACAAAGGCGAACCTATCTAGTAAAGTCGGAGAAAGTTTTCTCAACTTGAGAAATTTCTGAACAACTAGGCAAAAAATTCAGGATATAGTTATGGCGATCGTTCTAATAACTGGTTCTGCTGGTTTAATCGGTTCCGAATCAGTGAGGTTTTTTTGTGATCGGGGTTATACCGTTGTCGGTATCGATAATAATATGCGTCAGGTATTTTTTGGCGAAGACGCTTCGACGGAGTGGAATCGAGCCAAATTATCCCAAGATTACGGTGATAAATACATTCACCATGCTGTAGATATTCGCGATCATGAAGCGATTTCAGCTATCTTTAAAACCTATAGTCATGATATATCCTTAATTATCCATACGGCGGCGCAACCTTCCCACGATTGGGCAGCTAAGGATCCCTATATGGATTTTAGTGTCAATGCTAACGGAACTTTAGTATTATTAGAAAATACTCGTCAACACTGTCCCCAAGCAGTATTTATTTTCTGTTCCACCAATAAAGTTTACGGGGATAGACCGAATGAATTGCCTTTAGTAGAAAAAGAATTACGTTGGGAAATCTCGGAAAATCATCCTTATTTTGCTCAAGGTATTGACGAGTTGATGAGTATTGATGCTTGTAAACATTCTTTGTTCGGTGCCTCGAAAGTGGCGGCGGATGTGTTGGTACAGGAATACGGGCGTTATTTTGAGATGAAAACTGCCTCTTTTCGCGGTGGTTGTTTAACCGGTCCAAGTCATTCGGGAACGCAATTACACGGGTTTTTATCCTACTTAATGAAATGTACGATGATTGGCAAAGAATACAGTATTTATGGGTATAAGGGTAAGCAGGTACGCGATAATATTCATAGTTATGATCTCGTCAATGCTTTCTATCATTTTTATCAAACTCCGCGAGTAGCAGAAGTTTATAATATCGGTGGTAGTCGCTTTAGTAATTGTTCCATGTTAGAAGCTATTCAAGAATGTGAAGCAATTGCGGATAAAAAGTTAAACTGGCAGTATGTAGAGACCAATCGTATTGGTGATCATATCTGGTGGATTTCTGATGTGAGTAAGTTTAAAAATCATTATCCTGATTGGCAGTTAACCTACACAGTAACAGATATTCTCAAAGAGATTTTTAGTCAAAACGTTAGCCGTTGGTTATAGTATAGCATTGAATTACTATGTCAAAACTATCTGGGTCTGTGCGTCTTATGGGTTTAAAAAACTGGAGATAGTCAGATATGCTTGCTTCTAAATCATGGACTGAGAAAATATTATTGTTAATTTTTGCAGTTTGCTTAATCCATAGTTTGTGGGCGATTAGCAGGGGCTGGAATAATCCTTTGATAGATGTCCACGCTTTTCGTCAAACTCAAACGGCCATCTCGGTCTTTTATTTACTCAAAGGCAGTCCTTGGTTAGCTTATGAAACCCCTGTTTTAGGACCACCTTGGTCAATTCCGATGGAATTTCCGCTTTATCAAGGAATAGTGGCAATTTTGGTCAAGCTTTTTCAGACTCCCATTGACCAAACTGGTAGATTTGTGAGTGCTTTTTTCTTTTATTTAAGTTTGATTCCTATATATGTAATCCTATCTTATTTACAAGTAGCAAGAGCTTTCCGTTGGCTGTTTTTGAGTTTATTTTTAGCCAGTCCCCTTTATCTGTTTTGGGCGCGAACATTCATGATTGAATCAACTGCCCTATTTTTCTCTTTAGCTTACCTTGCCTGTATTGCTGTTTATTTTCGCTATAAATCGCCAATTATTGCCTTATTAGCCTGTCTTTGTGGAATCGCTGCCAGTCTGACTAAAGTAACGACTATGGCTGGATTTTTAATTTTAGCTTCTGTCTGGATAGGTGCTAATTGGTTTAAGAAGGAGTCATCTCGTAACTTAGCGAGAGATTTATTGATACCGGTCGTTTTATTTATCGTCATACCCTTCCTTCTAGCCAAAATTTGGGTTAACTTTGCCGATGCCCAAAAGCTACTCAATCCCATGGCAGCAGATTTTATCACCTCGAAAGCTTTGAGAGATTGGAACTTTGGAACTATCGCTCAAAAATTATCTTGGTCTGGGTGGAGTAATTATCTAAATATGACTCTAAACGATGTTTTTGGAGGAACAATAGTTAGCTTAATTGTCCTGTTAATTTTACCCTTTTTTACTAGAAGAAAGTTATTTATTTTAGCTTCTACATCACTGTTTATAGTTACGGTAGCAATTTTTACTAATCTCCATTTTGTTCATAACTATTATCCCTATGCTAATGCTTTATTTTTGCTTGTGGCTGCTGGATTTGTATTAGTGGGATTGATAGAAAAAAATCAGCAAATTCTTCGTTATGCAGGTTGGTTAACATTAACTTTAGTCTTATTATCTCAATTTCACTTATACAGGGATTATTGGTATCCTCAAATAAACCACAGAAATGAGTTAGAAATTAATTATTTAGAAATTGCTGAACGCGTTAGAAATAGGACTTCTACCAATGGAGTTATTTTAATTTATGGTAGTGACTGGAATCCATTAATTCCTTACTATAGCCAACGCCGATCCTTAATGTTTAATGGACAATCAAATAATCAAAGAGAGGAAAATGCTCTCGATCAATTATCAAAAACTAACTATAAAATTGAGGGAATAATTTTTTGTAATGAAACAAGATATGAACGAGAGCAAAAGAAAGATTTAAATAGTTTATACAATCTTAAGGATAAGCCAATTTTTTCTAATAAACATTGTGATGTATACACAACAAGACACAGTAAATAAGAGATAATTATCTGTCATTTATATTGAGTTGAGTTCCCTATGTTAACTAAAATCTACAACAATAAAGTTTTCCGATTTCTCATTGCTGGGGGAGTGGCATTTCTAATCAACCTGTTCCTAATTTATTGGTTCATTGATGACTTGGGATTTAATACCCCATTTCTGAAGAATGTTGCTAATGTTATTTCGATAGAAATATCTTTAATTGCTAGTTTCTTTATCTATAGAATCTGGGTGTGGACTGGGGGAGATTGGACAATCAGAGATGTGATTTTGATACAACTTCCTCTCTATCATCTCTCGGCAGGTTTAGCAATTTTACTGCGAGTTTTTTTGATATTTCCCTTCTTAAATTGGTTGGGAATTAGCCCCGGAGTCAACACAATGATTGGGGTTTTAGTGGGGGCCAGTATTAACTATGTTGCCAGTGATAGCCTAGTTTTTAAACCCAAGAATAAGACTAATGAGACAGAAATGTACTATCCCGAAGGATTAGCACCAGCTTTCGAGATGGACGGTTACTCTCACCCACGTCAATCAAGGGATAACCATGGGGTAAAAACCCTATCAATAATTATCCCTGCTTACAACGAAGAAGATTGCATCGAAAGCACTACTCACTTAATATCCGAACGTTTAGAACGGGATAAAATTGATTATGAAATCCTAGTGGTTAATGACAATAGCAAAGATAACACCGAAGCAGTTCTGCAAAAAATCAACCAAGAAAATCCTCGGATTCGCTACATCAATAACTATTATCCCAACGGTTTTGGTTTTGCGGTACGCTGTGGATTAGAAAATTTTAGCGGGGATGCAGTGGCAGTAGTAATGGCAGATAATTCCGACTCTCCCGATAACATGGTGGACTATTATTATAAACTCCAAGAAGGCTACGATTGCGTTTTTGGTTCCCGTTTTATCAAAGGAGGAAAAGTTATTGATTATCCCATGCACAAGTTATTCATTAATCGTTTGGCTAATCTATTCATTCAAGTTTTATTTGGGCTAAAATTTAATGATACCACTAACGCCTTTAAAATCTATCGTAAGGATGTTATCGAAGGAATCTCACCTCTACTGTCTCACCATTTTAACTTAACAGTAGAGATGCCCTTAAAAGCAATCGTGCGAGGATATTCCTACACGACAATTCCCATCACTTGGCGCAATCGTACCACGGGTATTTCCAAGTTAAAACTCAAGGAAATGGGTAGCCGTTATTTATTTATAGTTCTCTCTATCTGGTTAGAAAAACACCTTTCTAGAGGCGACTATAAGCGCAAACCTGTCCAAAAAATCAGATAAAAGTAACCAATAAATTCAGAGGTTAAAACCATGTTAGACGAGCAAGTAACCCGACAAATGGAATACTTAAAGAGACTTTACGAAAGTCGCTTTAATCCTCAAGAAAGAAAAGCAAAATTAGCTCTTTGGAAAGTTTTGGTTAATAATTTTTTACAAAATTATGTTACTGTCAATGATACAGTTTTAGATATTGGTGGAGGTTACTGTGAATTTATTAATCAAATTCGTTCTAAAAATAAATACTTAATCGATCTTAATCCTGATGCAAAAGTTTTTGCTAATCCTGATGTAACGGTATTGAATCTCAATATTCTCAGTATTAATGAGCAGCAAAAACTTGATATAAGATTTGATAAAATTTTTATCTCCAACTTTTTCGAGCATTTAAATAGTGCGGAAGAATTAATCGAAGTTTTGGGATTTTGTTATGACATTTTAACACCGGGCGGATCACTTCTAGTGATTCAACCTAATTTTAAGTATTCTTATAAAGAATACTATGATTTTATCGATCATAAACTACCAATAACTCACCTTTCTTTAAAGGAGTTATTGGAAACAATTGGTTTTAGAATCGATACTTTAATTCCTCGTTTTCTACCATTTTCTACGAAAGGAAGACCCGCTTCACCCACCTTACTCAAAATTTATTTAAAATTCCCTATTTTCTGGAATTTCTTGGGTGGGCAGCTATTTGTCAAAGCCACCAAACCTAGATAATTACTGACAATACAGTGATTCAAAGTAACCTACAAATACTAATCAAGATTGTACAATTATGACTAGGCAAGTGTTAATTACTGGTGGTGCGGGTTTTGTGGGCAGTTCCTTAGGTTTAGGATTAGCCCAACGTTATCCCGATTGGAAAATTATCGCCTTAGATAACTTAAAACGTCGCGGTTCCGAGTTAAATATTCCCCGTCTCAAACAGGCGGGAATTGAGTTTGTTCATGGAGATGTCAGAAATGCGGAAGACTTAGAAGCATCCGCTTTGCCAGTGGATTTAATCCTAGAATGTTCGGCAGAACCTTCCGTTTTAGCTGGTTATACTTCCCCTGGCTACGTTTTGCAAACAAACTTAATTGGAACGATTAACTGTTTAGAATTAGCTAGACAAACCCAAGCAGATTTTATTTTTCTCTCCACCAGCAGAGTTTATCCCATTGCCTATCTTAATCAATTAAACTATACAGAAACAGATACTCGTTTTCAGTTATCTGAACAGCAAGATTTACCCGGGGTTTCTGCTTTTGGTATCAGTGAACAATTTCCCTTAGATTTGCCCCGTTCTCTCTACGGTTCTACTAAGTTAGCATCGGAATTGATTATCAATGAATATGGGGATGCCTACGGATTAAGAACTTTAATTAATCGCTGTGGGGTTTTAACCGGTCCTTGGCAAATGGGAAAAGTTGATCAGGGAGTTTTTGCCCTTTGGGTAGCTAATCATTACTTTCAGAAGTCCTTAAAATACATCGGTTATGGTGGTACGGGGAAACAGGTTAGAGATTTTCTTCATGTAGCTGATTTACTCGATTTAATCGATATTCAGATTGCTAATTTAGAACAATTCAAAGGGCAGACTTTTAATGTGGGGGGTGGGCAAGATTTTTCCTTGTCCCTTTATGAAACCACAAAACTATGTCAGGAAATCACGGGCAATAGTATAATGATTGAGGCAATTCCCGAAAATCGCACCGGAGATATGCCAATTTTTATCACTGATTCTCGCAAAATCAGTTCTATAACTGGATGGCAACCCCAGCGAGACGGTAGAAAATTAATCCAAGATATTTTTGATTGGATTCACACCTATGAAAAGGAATTAAAAGGTATTTTTTAACTGAACAATTATGCAGAAAAAATCTTTCAAATCACCTGTAGTCGTCAAGGGAATACTAATTATCATTACCGCCTACTTTTTTCTGGCAAATTTGCCTATTATTGATTGGCTAGAAATTGGTTTAGATGCTTCTTGGGCTTTTGCTATTAGTGATGCTGCCCATAAACAGTTAATTTTTGGCCAAGATATTATCTTCACCTATGGACCCCTAGGCTATCTGATTCATGGCACATCTTTAAATCACAACTTTTCCCAAATTATCTATTTTCGCTGGTTGATACACCTTTGTCTATTAGCAGTAGTTATTCTCAGATTATTATTTATTAAGGACTATAGCAATCAAATAGTTTTTGTGCTGTCAATTATTTTTGCTACCCTAGTAGGAAATCCCTACAACAGTATCGGCTTTACTGTTGATTATCAGATAACATTTATCCTTTTGATACTCATGTCTTTTGATAACTTTTTTCAAAAGTACATCAATTATTTGGCTATAGCTATTGGCATGATCACTGGTTTCTCTATACTCACCAAACTAACTTTAGGAATTTATCTAGCAGGAAGCCTGTTTATCTACATATTTGTTAATATTTTTCGGGGATATTTTCAAAAGTCACCATCGATAGTTATAAAAAATGTTCTCGCTGGTATTAACTTAACTTTAAGCATTCCTTCCATTGCCTTTATTTTTCTCTATCCAGCCTCTTATAACCGAGCCTTTATTCACATTATAGTTAATCTTTGCATTGCTGGAGGAGTGGCTTTAACTCTCTGGTTTATCGTCAGATCCCGCCGCCCATCGGCACCGCCCTTATTAAGGGGGGCAGGGGGGATCAAAGGCAAAATCTATCTTCTATTTAACCAGAATCACTTACTTAACTTGTTACCTCTGTTAGTATTTTATGGGCTTTATGGGTTACTTCTCCTCCAAACAATTAATCTAGATAATTTTCCCTCTCTCATCGAATATTTGAGCAATTCTTGGGCATTTTCTTCTGGTTATTCCAGTGCGATGAGTATTGTAGGAAATTACCAGCATTTACTCATTGCCTTGCTCTGCTTTGCCTTAAGTTTGCTTTTAATGTCTCTGGCAATTATAGACCAAAAAATTAGTCTGGCTATTGCCTATATTTTTCCTATATTTTTATCATTTAAGCATGGATTTGTTAGGCAAGATGCTCACGTTGTTGTTTTTACACTTGTGGTTATTGTTTTAGCTTCTCTCTATACAATAATTATTAAAAACTCTCGGTTTAAGAAGATTGCCTATTGTGCTTGGGGAATAATTTTTTTGGGATGTATTATTATCACCTCTAGTCCTAATTCAACCATACTGGAAAATGCTCGCCAGTGGAGTAATTTCAGTCCCGATAGGGTGGCTAATAATATTGGGGTTGTCATTTCCTCTATGCTTAATCCCAGAGAATTAGAAATGCGAGGTGAAAGGAGTACAACTCAAAATTTACAAGTCATTGCTACCGCTACCAAAATACCCGATTCTGTGCTGGAAAAAGTGCAAGGCAAAACTATTGATATAATTCCCTGGGAATTTTCACTTATTCCGGGCAATCAGCTTAATTGGAAACCGCGGCCGATTATTCAATCCTATTCTGCTTATACAGAAAAACTGGATGAACTAAATTATCAAAGCTTATCTCAATCTCCCAGAGATTATCTGATTTATCACTTTCAAGCTATTGATGGCAGACATCCTTTTTTTGATGAACCTAAAGCCTTTTCCTATGTGGTTTGTAATTATCAACTTGACTCGGTAAATTCGCCCTTCCAAGTCCCCGCAATCAAAACCAACTTTTATCTTCTAGAAAAACAAAAAGTCAGTCGTTGCATTCCAACCCCTCTAGGAGAGACTACTAATGTTACTTGGGATCAAGTCTATGAATTACCTACTCGTAATAGTGGGATTACTCGTGTTCAAGTTAAATTTGAATATTCTTGGTTGGGTAAAATAGTCAAACAACTCTTTAGAATCCCTCCCGTGATAATTAACGTTAATTATCTCGATGGAACTCAAGCCAATTTTCGCTTTGTTCAAGACAATTCAGCTAATGGAGTTATCCTTAGTCACTTACCAAGAAATGATCAGGAATTAATGGCATTTTTTCAAGGAAAATTACCACCACAAGTCAAATCCTTTAGCTTTTCTGTCAGTAATCCTCTGCTATTCTCCCCAGAAATAAAAGTAACGCCTTTTTGGGAAGTTGAGACTGGTTCATAATCTTTCTTGAAGCTTGAAAAGCGGTTAATATCTCTGGCAAATGGAGAATAGGGAACTCGAATCCCTGACCTCTGCGGTGCGATCGCAGCGCTCTACCAACTGAGCTAATTCCCCAGATATAGACCATAATAGCATTTTTGAGCAGAAAATACTAGGAACTGGCAAGGGATCGAGGGGCAAAAAATCGAGCGGCCTGCCCCCGGAAAACTTTAAAATGGAAAAAGTAATCTTGAGGATGATAACTAATGGCGATACTACGCTTAGAGAATGGGACAACCTATACCCAGTTAGCCGATATTAGTCTGGAATTGGCCAAATTAAATGTCACTTTAAACTATTGGCCGATCGAAAACGAGGCCACCCGTCAGCTACTTAAGCAAGCTTCTCTCACCGAAGAAGAAAAAGAAATAGTTTTAACCAGCTTAGACGGTTATTTTGAGCAACTTAAACAAGAAGCGGGTTATCAAGCTAGAGATTTAATCGTTTTACACCCTGAAATTCCCAATCTCGACACTTTACTGGCAAAGTTCGAGCGCTGTCACACCCACGCCGACGATGAGGTGCGTTATATCATTGATGGGGAGGGAGTTTTTGGCTTTGTCTTTGCCGATGGTTCTCAGGGGGAATTAACTATTCAACCTCAAGAATATATCAATGTTCCCGCCCATACCGAACACTGGTTTCACCTCACTGCCAGTAAACGAGTTAAAGCAGTACGTTACTTCACCAGTACCGCCGGATGGGTTCCCGAATACACGGAAACCGTTATTCGTTTTCCTAGTTTAACAGCCGTGTAGCTCTTGGTTTTAGGCGATCGCTTTCCCAATAAGACAGATGAGTTTTGCAGGGATGGCAACGCCGGCAGCAACAATCTGTTAAGCGGCAAATCTGTCCTGTTGAAAAATCTCCCGTCTAGTGCCTAGCTTGACGGGAGATTGTCTTAATTCGGGGGATTGGCGTGATAGATTTAGTCTAAGCCGAATTGATTGCCCCGTTTGTACTGTAAATAGGCGGCAACGAACAAACCCGCTAGGGTAATGGGAATTAAGCCTAGGACAATCCCTAGCACTAAAGGTTCAATCACGTCTGTACTCCTTGGATTAGCAATTTTTCACCCGTATTTTATCGTAGCAGGGGTTGCCCGCGAAAGATAGGGCGATCGTACATACTTCTTAAGTGGGGTGTTGGGGTAGTGGGGTGTGGGGTGTGGGGTGTGGGGTGTGGGGGGTAGTGGGGAATTTAGCTGAAATTTCCCTATCTCCCTATCTCCCTAAATCCCTGACTCTTATCTCCCGACTCCCCAAAAGGAAAACTTGCTATCTCACCATTAAGATAACTGCTCTACTCTAGGAGCGATCGAGAAAAAATTTTCTCAATTTGCCTTTACCCCAATAGCGATCGATTTCTTGCCAGAGATTGTGGAGACAAAAAACCACTGCGAGACAGAGAGTAACCGCAAGGATTTGAGAGAAACTTTCCCTTTGCCAAAATTTGGCCATTGCCTCCGAAATCACCCGCGTTACCCGATAAGCTTCCAGAAAACCCTCGATCGAGCCGAGAATCAGTGCTGCTAGGGTATAAACAAAGGTTCGATACAGAACACTAACGTAACGGGGACGATTTTCTAACCATTCTAGCTTCATGGCTGCGTCGAGAATGGCCACGGTTTTTGCCGCAAGGATCGCTCCTAAGATCGCTTTACCCAAAACGTAGGTGGTAATCGAATACTCTTCCAGAAATAATTTCATGATCAGAAGAATATAACCGAAAGCCAAGAAAAAAAAGAGGGCAAGAGAACCGATTTTTTTTAATTCCTTTTTAAGTGCTTCCATTTATTTTTATTGATTTTTTTTGATATTTTCTGCCAAGATAGCGGCCGCGTACCATAACTATAAGCTATAGTTAATTATTTGTTGCAGCTATTCTCCCATCTCCAGCAGAAAGTTTGAGCGCTGATAACTAAACTGATGCTTGAAACTAATTACGGCTTGATTGTCGATAAAATGAGGATTACCGAGGGGATCGATGGCACTGAAAGCGTAGAAATAACGGCGTGCTAGGGGCGGAAAATCGCTAAAATCGAAGATTGTGTCACCTTGGGCCACATCTGCCCAAAAATTGCGTAATTTTGGGGCTAATTCCTCCGCTAGACTCACGGGAAGATTGAGGGGATGACAGGTTAATAAACGCATCATAAAAGGATAAGAGCGATCGCCTAACCATTGCCGAGAAATAGCGGGTAAATTCTCCCATCCGGGTATATTTTGCAGATGAAAGGATTCTATGGCTAATTCAACCGTGTTTTCGCAATATTCTAGCACCCGGTAGGGATGGGGATAACTGACGAGAGAACCGGTGGTAATTTCATAGATAAGCTTTTACGCATTTAAGTTACATTGACAGCATTACCCTTATTTTTAAGTTTTCTACTCCATTTAATAATCAATCCCCCTTCATTTAAAAGCTGATTGACTACTTTTTCCAGTTCTTCTTTATTTTCAAATTCTC
>NZ_JAPZSZ010000026.1:0-5474 GCF_027532095.1 Microcystis sp. LE19-195.1E | reverse complement strand
AGGAATTATGTACTCGGAAACTAGCGAACAGCGATCCGCAAGACACTTTCGAGAGTTTAACCAATCTTTCCGTTCCGAGAGCGCGTAATTATAAACGCTCTTGCCAACATCAAGAATGTGGATGATCTCCCGTTCCTGTTGTCTGTTTACCTTGAGTTTGTACTGGTAGGTAAGCGTTATCACTGTCGTTAGTTTCGTGATGTATAGTTAAATTATAACACTTACTGCCTAGTATATCAACTAATTACAATCATGGACTTCGCCCCGTTTATAGACTTACCGCTCAGGTCGTATTCGTCATCAAATACCGGCCATTGCTATTAACAATGAAATCTTAGCCCGACTTAAAGAAATTTTTGTGTCAACGCTGACGAAATGGGACAGCACATTACTTTATTTCAACGGTGAATCGGATTACGTTCACCGGATTATTGATGACAAACCTGACATTGCTTTATCCAAATTAATCGCTAACCTTAAAACAGTTAGTAGTCGCTTAATTAGAAAGGAATTTCCGGATTTGGCGGCAAAGTATTTCGACAATAAACCTTATTTTTGGACGGGAGCTTATTTCGTGGCTAGTTGTGGCGGCGTTACTGTCGAACAACTAAAAAAATACGTCGAGAACCAAAACTCCCCGAAAGTGGAAACGCTACCGCGTTAGTTTCATTCTGGTCGCGATTCATCTCCCGTTAACTGCGTAGCGGTTTAACGGGAGTCCTCTCGCGACCTTGAGATAGATGGGAACGGCGCGGGCGTTGGTTCCGGGGGCAGGTTCCTGGCCGGCGTGTCGTGTACTTGCAGCGTCTCGAAACGGTAACGGTCAGACATGGGCGCTCAGGGAGGGAAATAAAGGGCAAATTCCTCGATCTGTGCTATCGAGGAAAAAGGGTGATTATCTCCTTAATAATGGATAAATAGAGGGTTTTAACCCATTTATCGCTATTTTTTCATGAATGACAGTTCGCTGGTCGATAGCATTTAAACCGCCTTTAAAGCATTCACTCCCTACTTCGAGTAGAACGATCCTTGCCTCGTTTCACAAAGATTCCAAGACTTCCTGCGAGTAGGGTGGCGAACACGACATTAGGTTCGGGAACCTTGACATCGGCGGCGATTACTTTGAAATCTGGCCCGTTATCGCCGACTCCGTTCAAACGTTGGGGATCGTTATTGCGCTCGCTAGTTAAGCGCAGAGTTCGCGCGCGGATACCGTCGAGCCGAATCCCGATCGAACCAATATTGAACGGGCCGTTGTTGAGGACGGGAGGAACGATCGTGCTGATGTTATAGTCCGCTTTCGTGTAGTTCGCGCGTAAAATTTTATAACTGGCTAAGACCGTCGTTCCATCGTCCGCGAGCGCTTCCACCAGTAAATCGCTATCCCCCGCAACGGTTCCCCCCGGCGTTCCCCCCCGTTCCCAGAAAAAGAACGTATTCACCGGTCGGAGGAAAGAAACCTCGATAATTGCAGTATCGGCGTTCTCACGGGTTACGAGGAGACTATTCAGGTTTAAATTGCCCAAACTGGCGGCGATATCCGCGTCGGTGGGGTTCGGTTTCCCTGGACCCTCCCCGACCAGGGGATCGCTAGTCGTGTTCGGTCCGTGACCCGCATGGAGAATTCCGTTAGTATATGTGACTCCCCCCACGGTAACGTCGGCGGTATCGTTGCGGATAACCCGACCCGCATTGACCAGATCAAACTGACTGACCGTTAAACCGTTGAAAACCACCGAATCGAGACGGACATCTCTAGTGGGATCGTTGAGAAGATTAGGATTTCCGGTTAGGTCCGGACTCGCGGTAACGTTGGTTTGAAAGGAAAAGGGGAGAAAACCCGCCGCGCGCGCGGGTGTTCCAGTCGTTAGAGCTAAGGCCACTCCGGTCATCGTGGCGGCGATTTTGAAAAGAGCGGCGAGGTGCTGCGACCGCATGAAAAGATGACTCATCGATAAATGACCTCGTTAGGGGATGGAATTAGGTACAGTAGGCTTATCCGTTTACTGTATTTAGGGTTCTATCATAGCCATCTTCTGCGAGTCAATTTATCGAGATATCCTTTATACAAAATATCTTTTATGCCGAAACTAGATTGTGTTAAGGTAATTGCTACAAAAGAAAGTACCAGCTAGACTGGTGGAATGAGAATGTACCATTTAGACCAAAGGAAATTTTGTTATAATTGCTTCTGGATAACCCCGATTCCTTTCTTGGATAAATAAATGCTTTTTTGTCCAACTTTCTGACTAAAACTAACGAGATAATCGTTTTAATTCATGATTACTAAAACATTTAAGCGGCGAATATGATAATTACAAATAAACAATTATTTCACGATTTTTTTATCAGCCAAAACGAAAAAATAACGAGACTAAATCTGAATTTATCTAAATAATATAGAACAAAGTTTACCTTTATTTCTAGTTACTAAAATTATTAAAATAGATAAAATCAGCCATTTTATTGATTTGTAATCCCATAAACTATCTCTATTACCAATTAAAATGCTCAAAATTCGCCTTTTTGCTAGACCAAGCAATCTCTTTTTTTTGTTATTAATTTTGGCGATTATTTTTAATCCTTTCGTGATTGTCAATGCGGGAGAAAGAGGAGTTTTAATGGTCTTTGGTCAAGTACAGGATAAAATACTTAATGAGGGTATTCACGGGATTATTCCCGTTGTTAACACGGTGAAAAAACTAAGTGTGAGAATTCAAAAACAACAGATAGCGGCCGAAGCTTCCTCCAAAGACCTACAGGAAGTCTTCACAGATGTGGCCATGAATTGGCATATTTTAGCATCAGAAGTTAATACTATTTTTCAACAAATTGGCGATGAAGCGGCTGTCATTGAACGAGTGATCGATCCAGCAGTTGAGGAAATTCTCAAGGCAGTTATGGCTAAATATACCGCCGAAGAATTAATTACTAAACGGGAGGAGGTGAAAGGGGAAGTGGATATTCGTTTGACCGAAAGAATGAAAAATTATCATATCGGTGTCGATGATATTTCTTTGGTTCATGTCAATTTTTCCGATCGCTTTACCGATGCGGTGGAAGCCAAACAAATTGCCGAACAGGAGGCCAAAAAAGCCGGTTTTATGGTGCTGAAAGCTCTGAAAGAATCGGAAGTAAAAATCAATCTGGCTAAGGGAGAGGCGGAAGCTCATCGCATTCTCCAAGATTCCTTAAGTCCAGAAGTTTTACAGAACAAAGCGATCGAAAGATGGGACGGTAAACTTCCCCTATTTATGGATGATAATCTGCTTAAGTCCCTTGAATTGGTTAAAGATAAGCGAAAAACTAGATGATAAAAACAATTTATTAAAACCATAAGAAAGAATACTTGATTTTATTGAATTTCACTGCGAGGAACTCCTCTATGCTGTTTAAATCCCAAAAGACAAAGCAGAAATTTAACCCTGATTACTGGCGAGATCATTCGGCCAACGAACGCACCTATCTGTCTTGGATGCGCGCTTCCATCGCTTTGATGGGTTTTGGTCTGGTCATTTTGCGTTTACGGACAGCATCTTCGTCATCTCTAGGACTAGGTTGGTTGTTGGGTTTTGTCTTCGCTATGGTGGGATTATTAACCGTTGTCATCGCCACGCGCCACTATTTTCTCATCCGTCGGGCGATCGATAGTAATAGCTATGAACCTGCTCAAGTCTGGATTATTTGCTTTAGTATAGCGATCGCTTGTCTAGGGTCGGGAATTCTCTATTTTGTCGCCACCAGTCCCGATAGCGGTGGAGTGGAAAGCATCGGTTTCGATTAAAACCCCATCCTCGCACGGAGCGGGATGGGGAGAAAATTGCTCGATACAGGTGGTAGAATCCAGATAACTACTTAGGGTTAGCTGAATAAATCTAAAAACCTTGTTGGGTCAGACTTTTAGACTTTTTGTCAATCAAAAAGTACCAGATATGGGAGTGGTCGGGGGGAAAATTCCGGGACTTTTTCCCTGAAAATTAGGTAATTTACCCGATGAAAATGGGTAAAACCCCACACCCCACACCCCACACCCTACACCCTGCCCCTAGGAAAAACTTTTTCAGCAGACCCTACTTAGAATTACCCATTTTCCGACCTTTCCCAAGAAGGGGCGAAAGGTGGACAAATCAAAGGACAGGCGCGCCAATGACTGTGGACAGCGACTCCCAAGCGTTGACAATAGCCGTTTCCTCTCCCCTGAAACTTATAAAACCGACAGTAACGACAGGTGGAGGAACAGGTGGCAACTTTCGGGAGAGGATTTCCCGTGGTTTCGATCGCTGTTAGTTTTGAGGATAGGGTGGAAATGGTGTCTAGCAAGGAAGTCTCCAAGGCTAACGGGGTTCACTAGCGACTCTTACCGTACCTAGTCCCAAATTATGTCACAGTCGCCCATCCTCCCGGAGTATAACGGTTGACACGCTCCTAAAAAATTGAGAAAATCCCTTGCTGCCAGAACTATTCCACCACAACACGCTTAGAAAAGCCCCAACTTAAGGAGACCGCCACCATCATTAATGCCATCCACTCTGGCGGCAAATAGGTTGGTTGACAAGCTTTTAATAACAATCTTCCCCCTACCGCTAAAACCGTCAGATAGGCCGCATCTTGTAGGTAAACAAACTCAGCTAACCACCTGACAAATAAACCGGTTAAAAATCGTAGGGCTAACATTCCCAAAATACCACCAGTCAGAAGAATCCAGAATCGATCGGCTAGGGCGATCGCTGTTGTCACACTATCGAGGGAAAAAGCCAGATCCGTAAAAGCAATCAGAACAATAACACGGCCAAAAGATTCTATGGCGAGATTAAGGGCAAAATTTTCGTCTTCTATTTCTATATTCAAAAATTTCTGCCAAAAATGCTTACCCGCTAACCAGATCAGATAAATAGCACCCAGTACCTCCACCTGCCAGAATTTAACTGTCCAACTGGCACTGACTAACATGGCAACTCTTAACACAAATGCCCCGGCCAATCCCCAGTTTAAAGCCTGGCGTTGTTGTCTGGGGTCGGGAAGTTCTCGCACCAAAGCGGACAGGGCGACGGCATTATCGGCCGATAGAATGGTTTCTAAGACTGCCAGGGTGAGAATAGTGCCGCAAGTGGTTAGAGAGAGATTTTCAGCTATATCGAGAATTTGAGGGGACATATAATTATATTTTTACTTTTATGACGTTGTAGATGCGTCTTGGTATTTCCTGCTAGGATTCTTGACTATTTTTTTGTCGGTATAAATTTAAGGTCAAGTTCTTGAGCTTGCGATCGATGGCGAGATTGCTGAAAACGCTCTCCTTGACTAGGATTTTGGCCGGACACTATCATCTTAGGTAGGGTCTGCTGAAAAAGTTTTTCGTGGGGACAGGGTGTGGGGTGTGGGGTGTGGGGTGTAGGGTTTTACCGATTCTCATCTGGTCAATTACCTAATTTTCAGAGAAAAAGTCCCAGAATTTTCCCCCTATCTCTCCCACA
>NZ_JAPZSZ010000261.1:0-13163 GCF_027532095.1 Microcystis sp. LE19-195.1E | reverse complement strand
GAGAAGATGCAAGGGTGATGCAAGGGTGATGCAAGGGTTTTAAGAGATTCTAGCAGATTTAAGTGCATTTGGGAAGCTCTCAATCAAGCTAAAAGCCCTTTCCTGTAAGGTTTTTACCATTATTCAGCAAACCCTAATTAATGATTCTTCTAAGACAATTTATACTTTTTTAGGGCCAATAGCTACAGCAGTCACCGCCTTTTATTTTAGTGGTTTGGGTAGTTCGTCGAAAACTAACGATGAAAACTCTGAAAATGAAAAAAATGAATAGAACTTTTAAAAAAACACGAAAAAATCTCTCCCATTGGTAATTTTAGTACAAAGGCCAGAAATCTCAACCCCAGAAACCTTTCCTCCCCACTCTCCTATACTTTTAGATTGGAAGAAAGTTTTAGCTTAATTAATCTGGTTAAAGGCCTGTTTTTGTCGTTTCTAAATACCCCTGATAACTTGACCGGAACTGTTCGATCGATAGGTTCTTTGTCCAATATTCTACCAGAGCATGACCCCAGGCCCAAGCTTCCTTGTCAGCAGTGCTAGAATTTTCTAATAGTATTGGCCAAAGTGCCAATAAATCAAAACTTTTATTCTCCAGATTTAAGAGAGAAAAAAGCTCGTAGGCCATCTGTAATTTACCGATCGCTACTGGTAATTGTTCCACAGGAATTTGTTCAGCTAAAAGATAGGCTAAAGTCGGTCTTCCCGTGGCTAAAGTGGAGATAAAACCGAGAATAGGACTTTTTAATAGGGCCGTTAAACCTTGCCCCGTGGCCATCTGTAAAGTATAGCGATCGATTATTTTCGCCGCTGCCAGGGTTCGAGTTTCTAAATCCGCTAAAAAACGGGCTAAACGCAACTGTTTTGCGGGTGAAATTGCCCCCAGCAAAGCGATTGATAACTCCTCATCCCCCCAAGCTTCTCTATCCGGCTGTTGACTGACCATCGGCAAAATGCGATCGCAGAGATCCTCGAATAATTCCGCCCGATACTGCAAGCATTCGCGGATATTGACTTCTTTGGGACTTTCTCCCGTCAGCCAATTATAGGGGGGTTGCCACTCTCGCAGCGGACGCAGGCGATCGACTTGAGAAACACAGACTATAACTGGTAAATTGTCAATAGTTTGTTGCAAATCTTTAAGAAAAGCCTCATCCATGGCCAGGGCGGGATCGAGGGCGGGAGTTACCAGAATCAATAAATCGGCGTTTTCGGCATAATTGAGAACCTTTTGCCGATAATCAGCCCTATTTGCCTGTTCGTAGCCTGGGGTATCCCAGAGGATTAACTCGTCCCCTTCTGGGGTTTGCCAATGGTAGGATTGGATGGCATCGGTACTGGGCAATAGATCCACTTGGGCTAAATCGGCCCGAAAGAGAGTATTAATTAAACTGCTTTTGCCGGCCCCGGTGCGTCCAACCAGCAGAATGTTAACCGGTTGGCGATCGATTTCCGTGATCGGTTCAGCTTGGGCGAGAATTTCCTTGAGAGTAGTGGTGGCGATTTTCGTCTTGGTGGGGAGAGTTGGGGCGAGATTGCCGCCACTGTAGAGTAACACCGCTTGGCGAGAGAGGTTTCTTAGGGCATTTTCCCGCAAAACTTGCCCTAAATTGACTAATAATTGCTGATCCGCTCGATCGCTGTACTTTTGACTGGCCACTTTAGCCACAGCCGCAGCGGGATTGATTACCCATTGCGCCCAATTCCAGACCTGCCAAAGTTTCTGGGCCGAGGGTTGCAATTTTTGATAAACTTCGTAGGCTTGATAGGCTTGGCCGATGGTGATTTGATTCAGGGCCGGGGAAAGATTCCGCATCCAGCGATCGCTATCATCCACAGTTCCCCGAATTAAACCGTAGGCCTGGGGAATGTAAATATTTAATAAGGGGTACTTGACATCGGGGTAATATATATGAGCGATGGCACTGACCAAATCCTGACAGCGTTGCCAAAAAGTCGCCCAATCTTCCCAAACCGGGCGATCATTGCGGGCCTCGACGATAATCCTCTCGATAATTTCCTCGACATTGCCCCCGGAATCACCCTCAGGAGGGGTTAATTCTGCCTTAATTTCCCCAATGGCGGCTTCAATTTCCCCGACTGCTGGGCGCGTCCATTTGACCAACAGGAAGCGCCAAGCGACAAAAATCAGGGTAAAAACTGCCCAAATCCAATTCAAACCCCATTGATTGATCTGGAAACTGGCGGCCACGATCAGAAAGATGACCACGGCGGCGATCGGAACTGCTAAAATCAACCCTTGCCAAGTTTTTAACCGTAACATTGCTCGATCTGGTTTTTTTCCATTCTACCTATCTCTGATTCTCGGTTAGAGAGCAGAAATTAGACAGTGGCATCAATTTGGGCGAGGATTGCCGTGGATAACTGACAAAGTTGTTGATGACAAGGACCATTACTAGCCATGATCCCCCCCCATTGCCGCACATCGCCGCGATTATAGCGCACGGGTTGACCGTCAAAATAGGAAAATTTGCCGCCGGCTTCCGTTAAAATCAACTCTGGGGCGGCAAAATCCCAGTCTTTAGCCGCCGATTTCCCCGATAGGGAGATATAAACATCGGATTTTTGTTCGAGGATCGTGGCAATTTTACAGCCCACACTAGCCACATAATTTTTACCGAAGAAGGGTATTTGACTTAATAAATTATCAAAACGTTGGTCGCGATGGGTACGACTAACCACCAGATAGAGATCGGTAATTTTATCTTTATTGGCAACTTTTACCTGTGTAATATTTCCGTGGCTAGTTTCTAGAAAAGTGCCTTTTCCTTTTTGGGCAAAATAGAGTTTTTCTTGATCCGGTAGGGCAACCACGGCGATGATCGGTCTTCCCTGATAACATAAAGCGATATGTAGGGCATATTCTCCCGTTTTGTTGATAAAATCGCGGGTTCCGTCCAAAGGATCGATAATCCATACCCAATCTTTCGGGATAGCTTCATTGCCTTGATGGGTTTCCTCGCTCAGATAACCAAAGTCGATATCAGAAAAATTTGTTTGTAATTCCCCTAAAATATAGTTATTTGCCGCTAAATCCGCCGCCGTCACCGGTCCGCCTTTTTTCTTCTTGTTGACGGCTAAATCCTGTTCACCGCGGTGGTAGGATTGGAGAATTTTAGCACCACCCCAACCGACGGCACGAGTCACAGCTAAAATGCGATCGAGCGTTTCGGTATCTTGACAGGTTAAATTAATCATAAAATAGCCTCAGTTTTTCAGACTTATTATACTAAATCCGTTGAGTATAGGCTACTCATAGAGGAGAGGCAAAAGGCAAAAGGCAAAAGGCAAAAGGGGAAATAAATAATCAGTTTTTCAGACTTATTATCTACTAAATTAAAAGACTGGCTTCTTAGCTTATCATCCCTTGCTTCCTAACTCCTGACGGGCTTAATTTTGCTCTTGCCAAAAATAATCGGCGGGTTTTTTGGTTTCTGCTGGTGATGATTGAGGAGCATCTCCCAAGAAAACCGAGCGCTGGATGACGCGATCGCCTAATCTTCTTTGGACTCGACTGGGAATACCGTAACCGTAGGCAATATGACCTTTTCCTGCTAGGACGATGATCTGATAGTCGGGATGAGCTTGCCAGAATTTAGCGATCGCATCGGCCATGGTTTCATCCCAGAGGACCTGTGCCAGAAAAAAGCGATCGAATCCCTGACTTTTGCCCCCCGTGTGTTGCTGATAAACGGCTAAGATCTGTTGACGATACTCCTCGTTATCCTGGTTTATTTCGCTTTTAGGGGGAATGTAGGTCATTTCTGAGGTGGAGAGGCTTTCTAAGCCCTCCCGTGCCACTTTTCTAGTGATTTCCGTGGGTGTATTTAGGGCGATCGCTGGTAGTTTTTTTGCCTTGGCCAAGCGCAGGATCGGGGCGTAAAATTCCCAATCAAATCCCCAACGTTGGTCGTATTCACTTTTTTCTCTCAACTGATTTTCGCTAATTTTGCCGGCTAAATACTGATCCAAATAGATTTGGTAAGGACGTTGAAACATCTCGAAAGCGATCGCTATTTGGGGATTATTGGCCTGTAAATACTTGATAATAGCTAATTGGGCCTGATGATCGGCTTGACTATCGTGCCTTTCTCCCAGATAAATAATCTCGGCTGTTTTTAAATCTGCCAGAATTTGTTTTTGGCTATTAGTAAAACTCCAGGCCCGGGGCAGCAAAATAAACAGTAAGCAGAGGGCAAGGAAAAGGGGGAAAAAGCGTCGAGAGAATTTCATCTTTATTAAAAGCCTTTTAAAAAACTGATCTTAACCGAAGCCAAGACAAAAAGGGTGGGCAATGCCCACCCGAAAAAATTTTCAGAGAACCTTTTTGGTTTAGTAGGTTTCTACGTGCCAGCGATGTTCTTTTTTCAGTTGTTTCTGATAGACAGACCAATCAGCACCATTTTTAGCGGCGGCACCACTTATAGCATCGTCGATACCATCTTCCATCCCTTTCAGTCCGCACATATAAGCGTGGGTTTTGGGACTTTGGAGTAGATTCCAGATTTCGTCAGCGTGTTCGGCTACCCGGTGTTGAATATACATTCTACCGCCCTGGGGATTTTGCTGTTCCCGGCTGATGGCATAGGTGAGACGGAAGTTATCGGGGAATTCCGCCGCTATTTTCTCTAATTCTTCTTGGTAGAGAATATTGGCCGTTTTGGGAACTCCGAAAATCAACCAAGCTAGACCTTTGAATTTATAATCTTCGTGTTGTTCCTTGAACATCCGCCAGAGGAAAGCTCGGAAAGGAGCGATTCCGGTCCCAGTGGCCATCATAATGATAGTGGCATCTTCATCACCCGGTAGCAGCATTTCCTTACCCACCGGACCAGTAATAGCCACATCGTCCCCCACCTCTACATTACAGAGATGGGTGGAACAAACTCCATAAACGGTTTCCTTGGTTTCTGGATGTTGGTATTCCAACTGACGCACGCAGAGGGATACGGTTTTATCGTCTAATTTATCACCATGACGGGTGGAGGCGATCGAATAGAGTCTCAATTTATGAGGTTTGCCATTAGCATCGGTCCCCGGGGGGATAATACCGATACTTTGCCCTTCTAAATAGCGTAAATCGCCCCCAGAAAGGTCAAAGGTGACGTGTTGTACGATACCGATACCCCCCTCATCAACGAGAGCATAATTCTCGATACATTTGCCGATAAAGGGTTGATTCGGACGGTAGATGTTGACGGGGATATCTGTTTTTTCTTTCGCTTGGGTCATGGCCTTTTTCTGGGTCTGTTCGGTGACGGGCGATGATTGAGCGATTGGCTGTGGTGTGGAGGCACTAGAAACAGTTGCTACGGGGGCAATCCCATTTAAGGGTTTGATGCTGACGATACGACCACCTAAACGGGTAATCCGACGCATTTCTTGATTCATGCGACTGTAGGGAACCGTGAAAAACACGCTTCCACTCTGACGGATTGAATAATCCAAGCTGTCAGTATTGTCGTTTTGATTGAGACCCGCCACTTCGTAAACAAATAAACGGTTTCCCGCTAGTGTACTCGGACTGTACATTAAATATAACTCCCAACTCAAGTCACGATAATCGTTCCATAGTTTAGCCTACCATCGGTACACTACACCTAGGCCTAATTGAGAGTTATCTTAAAAAAACCACAGACATCGCTTTTATCTTTCCCTTAAGGATAGGTCAACTCTCTGGTTAAAATCTGTTACATTTGCAGCATTTTTACTTTTTATTAAGATTTCTGCTACTTTTCCCTATTTATGCTAAAAATCCCCCTGGTTTGCCTGATCAGGACAAGAGCGGGGGACAGATATTAGCGATGATTATTTTATGAACTACTAGACCTCGGCTGCGTTTAAGGGTTTAATGCTGACGATGCGAGCGCCTAAACGGGTAATCCGACGCATTTCTTGATTCATGCGGCTATAGGGAACGGTTAAAAAGACACTGCCACTCTTACGGATAGAATAATCTAGGTTATCAGTATTGTCATTTTGACTTAAACCGACGACTTCATAGACAAAAAGGCGATTTTCTTTGGCACTAGAGAGACTTTGCATCGAAATGGCTCCTACATTGATGTTATAGTTCTCTAGTTTAGCCTAGCAGGGAGACTAGCAATCTAGTTAATGGCCGATTTACGCCTGTTTATTGTACCATAACGCTCGATCGCAATTGTCCACAGGCTGCATTGGCCGCTAAACCTCTCGAATAACGGACAGTAACGGCGACTTTTTCCTGTTCTAAAATAGTTTTAAAAGTCTTAATTCTCTTTTCATCAGGCCGTTGATAATCCACCTCCTGAATGGGATTATAGGGGATTAAATTGACGTGAGATTGAAAACCTTTCACCAGTTTGGCTAATTCCCTTGCGTGTTCGGGTAAATCATTTACTCCCGCTAAAAGAATGTATTCAAATGTCACCCTTCGTCCCGTGATTTGAACGTATTCCTGACAGTCTTGGATCAGATTACTTAGGGGATAATGGTCGGCACTGGGGATTAATTTAGCTCGAACTTGTTGATTAGAAGCATGGAGACTAACAGCAAAAGTTACTTGTAAATTATGTGCCGCTAGTTGCTTGATTTTATGGGGCAATCCCACGGTAGAAATCGTTAAACAACGCTGACCGATACCCACATCTTGATTCAGGCAATGAATCCCTGTCACCACTTCGGGGATATTTAATAAAGGTTCCCCCATCCCCATAAACACCACATGACTAACTCGCTGCTGAAAATCCTCCTGTACTGTTAACACTTGGTCAACGATTTCATAAGCTTTTAAATTACGAGTAAAACCCCCTTTTCCCGTGGCACAAAAATCACAGGCCATCGGGCAACCCACTTGCGAAGAAACACAGACTGTCAATCTTTTTTCACTGGGAATTCCCACCGCTTCGATAATTAAACCATCCGCCAGTTTTAGCAGATATTTACGAGTGCGATCGGGTGCTACACTGCGATAATGTATAAGGGAACGACCAATAGGATAGTCTGCCATCTTGCTGCGCCATTCTTGGGGGAATACGGAAATATCCGCCAAAGAATGCACCCCTTTTTCATATAGCCATTGGTGTAATTGTTTACCCCGATAAGCGGGTTGTCCCTGGTCTTTTACCCAGTCGGTCAGTTCCTCTAAAGATTTCGCTAGTAAAGTCATAATTGTTATCGTTGATCGCCTTACCATTCTAACCGATGATCATCCCTAGAAGCAAAACCTGAACAAAATTGTATTCATTAATTGACATCTTTTACCTTTACTCCTTCTCTAGTCTTTGTTAGTCAATTAAATACTTAAAACTATAACTTAAACTTAGCCTGACGACAAAAACAAATCTAGTCTTAAGCTTGACTTTTTTACTTTTCACCTTAGATGTCGGCCGGATGCCCCCGTTACACCCTACGGGTTAGCGGGGGAGGAATGCCGACCAGTATAAAACGCGCGTAGCGCATCGACTCTAAATATGTTATACCAAATTTCAAAAACTATGGCATACTTATCAAAAAGATGATTAAGTGGATAAATTGGCGATGCCGGTCGTACCCAAAATTGATATTGTTGAGTCAGTAGAAGATTTAAAAGAATTAATGAAACAACAAAAAAGTAGTTTAGCCTAGGCTAAAGTACAGTCCTTATATTTTTTGAAGATGGGGGAGGTAGAGACGGTTCGCCATTTAGCGGTATTAATGGGACGAGGGGAAAGAACAATCCATCGCTGGTTAAGTTTTTACAAAAAAAGGAGGAATCGAGCGATTATTATCTGAAGGAAACCCACCAGGAAGACCGAAAAAGATTTCGGTAGAAGAAGTCGCTCTTTGACAAAACGAATTAAAACACCCAGGGGGTTTTACCAGCTATAAAGGGATTTATTTTTGGCTCTCGGTCGTTCGAGAAATTTCCGTCAGCTATACAACAGTTTATCGTCTCGTTAGACAGGAATTAGGAAGCTCAATTAAAAGTACCTAGACCACGAAATCCGAGACAATTGCCTGGCGAAGTAGATGAGTTTAAAGGGAACTTATCTAAACGCCTAAAAGCTTTACTAGACAGGGAAAGCGAGAAAGTAAAGCGTTACGAGAAAGTAAGTTTTTGCTGCGAGGATGAAAGTAGATTTGGTGGTCACACTATGGCTCGGAATAAAATAACTCTTTTCGGAGTTAAGCCGATTGGTAATTTTCAAGATAACTTCCAATGCTTTTGGCTGTACGGGGCTGTAGAGCCTCGACAGGGCAGAAGCTTCTTCTATGAATTCTCCCATTTAGATGGGGATTGTTTCGGAGAATATCTATTACAACTATCGCAAGCTTTTCCCAATGAATTACATATTTTACAAGTAGATAACGCTCCTGCACATATTGCGGGACACTTAGAAATTCCCGACAATATTATCTTGTTTTATCAACCTTCTTGTTGTCCTGAAGTTAACCCCGCAACAGAGAGTTTGGCTGTACCTGAAAAATTTTCTGGCATGGGAAACTTTTGAATCTCTTGATGCTTTAAGAGATAAACTCGATGCTCTTTTAAATCGTTTATCCAATGACACTATCGGGTATTTAACGGGATGGTCTTGGATTTTAAACGATTGAAAAAGTTACAAAAAAACTTTTTTATGTTGCTCAATTAGCCAGAGATAATAGAGATTGTCAGGATGCTAAAGTTATCTTTTTGCCCTTTTCAGGTTTAAAAACTTTTGGGACAGAGTAGGGTACAAATGACAGGGAACGACAGAAAATTTCCGAATATATGTCTTTCCCTTTTGAAGATAGTATCCCTGCCATTGGTAGGATTAAAAAAGAATTAAAAGAACATAATATTATTGTTATTCCTATTATTATCCAATAGGGAAATCTTGAAGAAATCCATCGGAAAGTTATTGAAATTAGCAAACAACATAATTTAAATCCTGTCCCTACATCTTTAGATATTGACTGGAATAGAGATTTTGCCTCACAAGTTGGCTTTTTTAATGCAATCAATCAATGGTCAGAAAAAACAGGTTTGCCAAATATAGCCATTGTGCATGGAAGTAGTTCTCTTCATTTAGTAGAAGAATGTGCAGCTCCTCAAAGAATAATCGCTTTTTATGCAACTCACACAGAAAAACTGAACATAGAGGACGATGGCAGAATCTATCATTTAGCCGTAGCAGAAGCTAGTGGAGGCTGGTTAAGGGCTGTTCAACCTTTAACCCCCTATTCTCATAACTATAAACAAGTAGCTCAACAAATTACTGAACAGGCCCTACTACTTATTCAATCCTGGATTGATGGATAAAGTTGCTTGAACTTGATTCGAGCCTCCTTTGCGCTAAATCGCCAATCTACCCATGATTGTGGGCAATCGCAAACGTTCCCCAGATGATAAGTGACAAACCACTTGATTATAAACTTCTTGGGCAGTAGTGGGCATGACAAAAAACTGATGACTGAATGCTTCTAGCTTAATATTCTTTACATAACTTGACAAGGAAAGGGCGAGGTAAAGGGGGAAAATAGATCGAGCTTGTCTTCATCTGCCTAACGATCATGTCTATTGTCACCCTTAACCCCTTCCAATCCCATCAAGATTTAGTCATCGATCCGGGTAAAATCACGGGATTACGGGGAAAAATCACCATCCCTGGCGATAAATCTATATCCCATCGCTCCCTGATGTTAGGGGCGATCGCCGAAGGAGAAACCGTTATTCATGGGTTACTATTGGGCGAAGATCCCCGCAGTACCGCTAGTTGTTTTCGTGCCATGGGTGTGGAAATTTCCCAACTCAACAGCGAGAAAGTGATCGTCAAAGGTAGGGGTTTAGGCAATCTTGAGGAACCTTTAGAAATCCTCGACGCGGGCAATTCCGGCACGACGATCCGCTTAATGTTAGGATTATTGGCTGGTCATCGGGACCGTTTTTTTGTTGTTACCGGCGATGCTTCCCTGCGATCGCGTCCCATGTCCAGGGTGGTGAAACCCCTCAAGGAAATGGGGGCGCAAATTTGGGGCAGAAAAGCCAATTCTTTGGCTCCTTTAGCCGTTTCTGGGGAATCTCTGCAACCGATCCACTACTATTCTCCCGTCGCTTCTGCACAGGTAAAATCCTGTCTTCTCCTCGCAGGACTGTTAACGGAGGGGAAAACCACAATCACGGAACCCGCTTTATCTCGCGATCACAGTGAACGGATGCTGCGCGCTTTTGGGGCGAATATTGAGGTGGATGGGGAGACTAATAGCGTCACGGTGACGGGTTATCCCACTTTAACTGGACAAACGGTGATTGTACCGGGAGATATCAGTTCGGCGGCTTTTTGGTTGGTGGCGGGGGCAATCGTGCCTAATTCTGAGTTATTAATCGAAAATGTGGGAATAAACCCGACTAGAACCGGAGTTTTACAGGTTTTACAGGCAATGGGAGCAGATATCACCCTCGAAAATCAACGGGTGGTGACGGGGGAACCGGTGGCGGATCTGCGGGTGAAATCCAGTCCACTACAGGCAACCACGATCGCTGGTGAGATTATACCCCGTCTGATCGATGAAATTCCCATTTTGGCAGTAGCGGCGGTTTTTGCCCAAGGAACGACAATTATCAAGGATGCCGAGGAATTACGGGTGAAGGAAAGCGATCGCCTGACGGTGATGGCCACCCAACTCGATCGCCTAGGGGCAAAAGTAACAGAATTACCCGATGGTTTAGAGATTACCGGCGGTACAGGCCTATTCGGCACGGAAGTGGACAGTTTTACCGATCATCGCATTGCCATGAGTCTAGCGATCGCTGCCCTCAATTGCCGTCAACCCACCACTATCCATCGCGCTGAAGCGGCCGGCATTTCCTACCCCGATTTTTTCAGCACCTTAAAGCAAATTTGTCAAGAGTAGAAATATTAAGTTTTTCTGCGAGCGGGCGAGGGGTAACTGGTACAATTGCAGGATAAATCACAGAGTAGTAGGCCGCCTGTGTGATAATCAAGTTCATCGATCGAGGTAGCGAAAAATAGAAGCGTCCCTAATGCAAATTTTCCTGAAAAATATCTCCCTATCTACCCCTCTCTCGTCTTCTATTCCCCACCGATAATGGAAATCATCGCCCAATTAGAGAAAGTTTCCTATATTTATCCCGAATCCTCCAATCTAGTGCTTAAAAATA
Organism: Microcystis sp. LE19-195.1E; assembly: GCF_027532095.1. Taxonomy (NCBI): domain Bacteria; kingdom Bacillati; phylum Cyanobacteriota; class Cyanophyceae; order Chroococcales; family Microcystaceae; genus Microcystis; species Microcystis sp. LE19-195.1E. The sequence goes on along the minus strand of NZ_JAPZSZ010000261.1, from coordinate 2,023 downwards.
TCTCTTTAGCAATTCATCGAGGAGAATTTTTAGGTATTATCGGGCCCACAGGTGCGGGAAAAACTACTCTCTGTTTAACTCTTAACGGTATTGTCCCCCAATTTTACGGAGGGCGTTTTTTTGGTTATGCAACGGTAGCCGGTTTAGATACTTTAACCCATCCCGTTAGCACCTTGGCCCGCTATGTGGGGGCAGTATTTGAAGATCCCGAAACGCAACTTTTAGCCACTTCTATAGAAAATGAAATCGCTTTTACCTTAGAAAATTTACGGCTACCGCGAGAGGAAATTAAAGCGCGCATTCCCAAAGTTTTAGCGGCAGTCCGGTTAGAGGGAATGGAAAAAAAATCGCCGGGGGAACTATCGGGAGGACAAAAACAACGATTAGCGATCGCCGCCGCTCTCGCAGTTCAGCCCGCTTTGTTAATTCTCGATGAACCCACCTCCCAACTGGATCCGGTGGGATCCCAGGAAGTTTTCGCCACCATTAAGGAATTAAATCGCCATCTCGGTGTCACTATTGTGATGGTCTCCCACGCGGCCGAGGAAATGGCCGAATATGCCGATCGCCTGGTACTATTAAGGGAAGGTGCGATCGAAGCCATGGGAACCCCAGCAGAGATCTACTCCCAAGTACAACTTTTACAGGAAAATGCCCTGCGTCCCCCGCAAGTGGCCACTACTTTTGCCTTGATCGAGCAGAAAATCGGGGCGATTGAGTCCATTCCTGTCACCCTAGACCGCGGTTTTGCCCGTTTAAACGAGCTTAAATCCTTTTACCATCAAATAACCCCAACTACTCCCTTATCATCGGTTTATGACCCCTTAAACCCCCTACTGAGGGTAAAAAATCTCTGCCATACCTATCCCGATGGTACTACCGCCTTGCGGGATGTGTCCCTCGATATTGCCGAAGGGGAATATCTGCTGATTATCGGTCAAAATGGCGCAGGAAAAAGCACTTTAGTCAAGCATTTTCTCAATCTTCTCTCGGCAACCACCGGTCAAGTTATGATTGACGGACGTTCAATCAATAGCTTTTCTGTCAGTGATTTAGCTCGTTCCATCGGTTATGTAGCCCAAAATCCCGATAATCAGATTTTTAACACCACTGTGGAGAAAGAAGTATCATTTGCCCTGACTAATCTCGGTTATTCTCCAGAAATCGTCACCCAACGCACGAAAGCAAGTCTAGAAGCCCTGGGATTGCTAGAATATCGATTCTATCATCCTCTCTCCTTACCAAAAGGCGATCGAGCGCGGGTAGTGATTGCGGCAATTTTAGCCATGGAACCGCGTATAGTTGTTTTCGATGAACCCACCACCGGCCAAGATTACCAAGGGGCTAAGGCAATTTTAGAGGTGAGTCGTCAATTACACCAGATGGGCAAAACGGTGATTGTGATCACCCATCACCTCTATTTGATGCCAGAATACGCCGAAAGAGTAATTATTATGGGTCAAGGAACTATCCTTTTAGATGCCCCAATCCGGCAAGCTTATCATCAAACCGATCTCTTAGCCAAAACCTATCTAACTCCACCCCAAGCAGTTTTATTAGCACAAAAATTAGGACAACTTTCCGGTTATCCTAATTCTCTTTTAACTCCCCAGGAAATTGCCGATTGTTTTCAGAGGATTTAGCCGTGAGGCTATTTAGGGTTTGCGGCAAAAAGTTATTCGTGGGGACAGGGTGTGGGGTGTGGGGTGTGGGGTGTGGGGTGTAGGGTTTTACCGATTTTCACCTGGTCAATTACCTAATTTTCAGGGAAAAAGTCCCTGAATTTTCCCCCCGATCACTCCCATCTCTGGTACTTTTTGATTGATAAAAAGTCTAAAAGTCTTACCCAGCAAGGTTTTTAGATTTATTCAGCAACCCCTATTTAGGGTTTGCTGAAAAAGCTTTTCCTGGGGGCAGGGTGTGGGGTGTGGGGTGTGGGGTGTGGGGTTTTACCAGTTTTGAGGTGGTCAACTACCTAATTTTCAGGGAAAAAGTACCTGAATTTTCCCCCGATCCCCGCAAT
>NZ_JAPZSZ010000103.1:0-1662 GCF_027532095.1 Microcystis sp. LE19-195.1E | reverse complement strand
ATATCTCGAACAAGCTTCTTTTCCCCTCTCCGAGTCTGAATATCTGGAACATCTCAATGCGATCGCCAATTATCTCCACGAATGGGGTGGTTTTAGTCAATTTCAAGCTTTTATCCGCGAAACCCGCGAGCGTCCCCGTCTCGGTAAAGCGGTTAGTCTGGCCTTAGATTTAGGTGAAAGAGCATCGGAATGGCTGATCAGTGATCAGTGATCAATTATCAGTGACCAGTGGGATTGTTAACTGAACAGTATACTGCATTTAAATTGCGTCCCCACTCCCCCACTTCCCACTCCCCCATCCCCTTCTCTAGACACACAAAAGGCGTTAAGTTTAACTTCAACGCTTGCCTTTGATTTAATGACAGTGACTAGCTCTTGCGACGAGCGAAAGCACCAGCACCGGCAACGGCTAAGATACCGAGGATAGCAGAGGGTTCGGGGATGTAAGTAGTTTGTCTGAAATCGTTGGTTATACTGTTAACTGATCCGTCAACACTAGAGACAAAGAAAGTGTCTCTGACGTAAAGTTTCAGGATATTCGTAGCAATTAGAACCGTGAGGCCAGGAGAGCCTATGCCACCAATATCCAGGCTTCTAGCCTCTGAGGTTCCGACCAAACTCGACCCGCCGAAAGCATCTGACCAAACCGTCTTGTTCAGAGAGACACCGAAGTCAGTCTGGCCAGTTGTGGTATAGCCGCCGCTGAATCCTGAGAACATCTGCGTCAAAAGTTCGTTTCCGGGAGTGTTGGGGTTATCAACGATCTCGATCGTGTAATCTATGACATAAGTACCAGATGAACTTAGCAGAGGGGTAGCTGGGGTGAAGGTGAAGGTGTGCAAATCGCCCAAGGGCAGCACGGTTTCCGTAATGGTCAGAAAATTGTTCGGGTCATTTATACCAATGCCAGATGAGTTGATGTGTGTAAACAACTTGTCCCCTTTTCGGCAAGGATTGGTCTTGAAATTGTTGAAACTTTGTGGCAAACACTCCTCCTGCGCCTGCACGGGGGCAGCACCAGCAAAGCCGAAAGCGGCAACGCTGCCAGCGATAGCAAGAGCGCCAGTGGTTAGTTGTCTAGATATGTTGGTGATCATTTTAAGTTGTTTGTCAATTTATTAATTAGGGCAGTAATGCGGAGACATCCGTAGTCTAGAATATTTATAACCTGGGAGCATCTGCCCTTTGACATAAGTAGAAATGCTTAATGATCTCAATAAAAAAGTTAAAAAAGGCAACCATTTAGATAAGCACAGCGATGACGAAGGACTTGCGGTACATTACCAGATTCCCAACTTGCACCAGTAATTTTAAGACGATGAGCAATTTGTTTAATTTTTGATTCAACAGAGCCAGAGCCAATGGAAATGCCCTCTGCCTGCAAATAACCATAATTGACAATTCGATGTTTATGCTTGTTCAAATAAATAAAATTCTCCACTTGCGGCTCTGACCATCCTTCGCGCACAAGAGATAGCAACATCCACTTCCCCCTTCCTCAAGAAAACATTTTACCTCCTCCTGACATCTGAGAAGCGATAGCAACCATGACGGGTGTGGACTTACAGCAATTATTACTAGAAAAATGGGGTCGTTCCTACGATATCCAGCTGCGACGCATCAAAGATAAGGTTCATGTCCAGGTAATGTGGAAATATCTCG
>NZ_JAPZSZ010000320.1:0-3088 GCF_027532095.1 Microcystis sp. LE19-195.1E | reverse complement strand
AATTTCTGGCACGTTAAAATTGAACCTAACAGTATCAATGGATTGAATAAAGCTTCTGCAATTGACACTCTTCAACTAAGGGGGGTGGATTTACAAAGGTTTATTCGTAAATTAGGAAGCGTTTCTGAAATTACAATACTGGAAATTGTAGCCTCCATTGCTACTGTAATCGAATTTGAGGTCTAACAAATCATTGCACCCGACCAACAAAAAGCGACTGATGCTGGAAAATAGACCAAAATGGCGGGTGAATTCAGCCGGTAGGGTGCGTTCCCTAAGGTGGCTCCTACTGCTCCACCAATAGATTTTTGGGAACGCACCCTACACATTGATTGAAGCTATGAGTCTAAGTGCGATGGGGAAGGCACTGGGTGGCAGTACGCCGCTCTTGTGGGCCCAGTTGAGGAATGTTAGCGAAGATTGCCAATGTTTAGGTTAAAATAGAGGGGCAAAAGTTGCCACAGGGTCACGCGCCAAGGACAGTGCGACAACCTCTCTACAGCAAAGAAGAATTTGCCCGACGCGGCGATGAGATTTATGAGACCTAGGTACGTTCTCAAGTCGAGCAAGGTAATCATGGCAAGATTGTGGCAATCGATCTCGAAACTGGAGACTTTGAAATTGACGCGAGTGAAATAGCCGCTTGTGATCGCCTTGAAGCTCGTCGCCCAGATGCCCAAATCTGGATGGTTCCTATTGGTTCTCGTCAAGTTCGTCGATTTGGCGGACGCACGAAAAGAGCCGTTTGAGACCTCTTTGACCCCATCTTGCTCCCAAAAATGAGCGAAGGATGAGTCCCATTAGAGGAAACTTTGCCCTTGTCAGTGCGTCTTTAGCCTCTAAGCAAACAAGTGTCACGCTTGCGATAGAATAGATCGGACTTAGCCTAAATGGGGTCAGGGAAAGAATGTGCGGAATTGTTGGCTATATCGGAACCCAAACAGCGATCGATATTCTCCTAGCTGGTTTGGAACGTTTAGAATATCGGGGTTATGATTCGGCAGGAATTGCCACAATTCTCGAAGGTGAATTACATCGAGTCCGCGCCCAGGGAAAACTCTACAATCTGCGGGAAAAATTAGAACAGGAAGTTAATCCCTCCCAAATTGGCATCGGTCACACCCGTTGGGCAACCCACGGCAAACCCGTAGAAAGTAATGCCCATCCCCACACCGATAATAGTCAACGGGTGGCAGTGGTACAGAATGGCATTGTCGAAAATTTTCAGGTATTAAGAACAGAATTAAAGGAGAAAGGCTGTATATTTGACTCGGAAACCGACACAGAAGTTATTCCCCATCTAATCGCCAGTTATCTACCCAAACCTACCGATGAAGAATACTTGGGGGTGAGTCCTTTCCTCAAGGCAGTTTTAAGGGCAATTGAACGTTTAGAGGGTGCTTTTGCCCTAGGGGTGATTAGTCCCGATTATCCCGATGAATTGATTGTCGTGCGGCAACACGCCCCTTTAATCATCGGTTTTGGTCAGGGGGAGTTTTTCTGTGCCTCCGATGTCAGTGCTTTGGTTCCCCATACCCGGGCAGTGCTGTCCCTGGATAATGGCGAAATCGCTCGGTTAACACCCTTGGGAGTAGAAATTTATAATTTTGAGGGCAAAAGAGTCCGTAAAAGCCCCAGAGTCCTCGATTGGAGTCCGACGACCGTAGAAAAACAGGGTTATCGTCACTTCATGCTCAAGGAAATCTACGAACAACCCGGAGTGGTGCGCGACTGTTTAGGGACCTATCTGCATCCCCATTGGACAGCACAAAATGAGGATAATGTCAACCCGATAAATATTAATTTTTCTGAAGAAATTTACGATAATTTAGAACATATTCAGATTTTAGCCTGTGGAACCAGTTGGCACTCTAGTTTAGTCGGTAAATACTTGATCGAGCAGTTGGCAGGTATTCCCACAAGGGTACAGTACGCCTCGGAATTTCGCTATGCACCCACGCCCCTGATGCCCAATACTTTAACTATCGGGGTGACGCAATCGGGGGAAACAGCCGACACTTTAGCGGCTTTGGAAACGGAAAAACAGCGTCGTTTAGGATTAGAAAAAAAATATCAGGCCCGGATTATCGGTATTACTAATCGCCCCGAAAGTACCCTAGCACAAATGGTCGATCAGATTATTAATACCCAAGCGGGGATCGAGATCGGGGTGGCGGCAACTAAGAGTTTTACGGCACAATTATTGGGTTTTTATCTCTTAGCTTTGGATTTATCCTATCGTCGTCAAACTTTGTCTTTAGAGAGAATCGAGGAAATTATTAATGGAATGCGATCGCTGCCAAGATCGATCGAAACTGTCTTAGAAACACAGGAAAAAGCGATCGAAGAATTAGCCCATGAATTTAATGACACCCAAGACTTTATTTTCTTGGGACGGGGGATTAATTTCCCCATTGCCTTAGAAGGGGCCTTAAAACTCAAAGAAATCAGTTATATTCATGCGGAAGGCTATCCAGCCGGAGAAATGAAACACGGACCAATCGCGCTTTTAGATGCAAAAGTTCCCGTAGTAGCGATTGCTATGCCGGGGATAGTTTATGATAAGGTTCTCTCCAATGCACAGGAAGCAAAGGCAAGGGATGCGCGATTATTGGGAGTAGTTGCTGACAGCGATACGGAAGCGCCAAAAGTCTTTAATGATTTGTTGTATGTGCCGGAAATTGAAGAACTATTATCGCCAATTCTAACAGTAATTCCCCTACAATTGCTCTCCTATCATATCGCAGCCCGTCGCGGTTTAGACGTGGATCAGCCGCGCAATTTAGCCAAAAGTGTCACGGTGGAGTAAAGTTCAACAGGTTGAAACTATCCGATCAAGCGGAGATATCTGATCGTTGTGCTTTGCTGTTCTATGTTGTTCAGGTTTCATCCCTTCGGTAAAATCGAGGGTCTTCCCCTGACATTTATGATAAAATCAAGAGGCCGACTGACATCTGAGAAGCGATAGCAACCATGACGGGTGTGGACTTACAGCAATTATTACTAGAAAAATGGGGTCGTTCCTACGATATCCAGCTGCGACGCATCAAAGATAAGGTTCATGTCCAGGTAATGTGGAAATATCTCG
>NZ_JAPZSZ010000306.1:0-10605 GCF_027532095.1 Microcystis sp. LE19-195.1E | reverse complement strand
CAGTATTGTAATTTCAGAAACGCTTCCTAATTTACGAATAAACCTTTGTAAATCCACCCCCCTTAGTTGAAGAGTGTCAATTGCAGAAGCTTTATTCAATCCATTGATACTGTTAGGTTCAATTTTAACGTGCCAGAAATTTGCTGAAAAATATGTTTTCCAGTCTGTAATAGGAGCAATAAGCTTGATAGGAAGCTTTCCTACTGAATCGGAACTGATGACGACGGCAGGACGCAATTTTTTGATTTCTGCACCAACAGTAGGATCGAAGTTGACTAACCAAATTTCTCCACGTTTTGGCAGCTCAGGGTTAATACTCAATGATGTCACCTGCCATTAACTCCTGCCATTCAGAATCTTGTTGATAGTGAGAGAGCATTATATCGGCTTGACTTTTGAGAATATTCCTCCGTTCAGTCATTGGTAACTTCAGAAAAGCAAGACGCTGTTTTAAGGATGGAGAGATATATTCGCTGGTAGAAGAATCAGAACTAACTTCTTCAACCAAAATAACTACCTCAACAGTTTGTCCTACAGTCAGATCTGGAGATTCAATTTCAATTCTATTTCCCGGTAGGACTTTTGCTGTCGTGTACAAAGTTGATTTAACCATTTTAAGCCTTCTCTTTAAGTATTGTTGTTAATATAGCTTATTAAGATCGGCGACCGCACTTTAACCCACAGTTTCAATCAATGTGCATGGTGCGTTCCCCAAAATCGATCGGTGGAGAAGTAGGAGCCAGATTAGGGAACGCACCCTACAAGATTGCTACAAGCTATTCTTCTCTTATACCATCTCCGGTTCCAGGTTTCGTTTGGTAACCAATTAACAGCGTTACCAGTGCAGTAATACCTGAAGTCAAACTGGTTTTGAGTGTACCCTTATCTTCTGGTGAAATATTCGCTAGAAATGGAAGGTTCAGCAAAAAGGTTGCTAAAAAGAGGCTGATTATAGAGCCTAGTGCAGCACCGACTGATGCAAAAGCGACTTTTCGATTGATTGAGGGGTTGGTAGTAACAAAAGACGGGGATGGTTGCTGATCGGTTGTGGTGGCTGGGGGGGTGGGGGTATTCATAGAGTAGTATTTAGATGAGACAAGGATTTGATTTCTATTGGTGAGTCAAAGATGGACAATACGAAAGGACGTATTTGTTATACCAAATTTCTAAATCCATGACAGACATCCACGCTCGAATGCTTGCCAAGCCTGTATTCGTTGTGACGCGAATAAAGAAAAATGGTATTAGGCAGAAAGCGATCTATGGTAAGCATTAGCAAGTTTGGTATCGTACCTATTAGCACGATGGCCTGACCCATTGTAGCCTAGAGCAAAACCTGCCCAAATTAGCCTATTGCCAAAAACCTTATTTAACTAAATTCCTGACAATTAGGCCAATTCTAGCGACGATTATTCGATCTGACTGCACCCCTTGACAAAAATTTATCATTATTCGATTGGTTTAACTGTCGGGGGACTCTGTAAAGATTTTTTACTGGGAAATCCACACCCACCAACAAACTTTTTGCCGCAAACCCTAATTCAACCTTTTGCTCCTATACTTTTAGCAGCACAGGAGCAAAGCTGAAAATAAAAATTAATAACTGTCCTCATCGGTGATAACTTCCACGGGAATCACTTCTTCTAACACTTTTTCCTGCATTTCTTGGCGACGAATTGGTATTTTGGTTTTTTCCAATTCAGGTAAAGCGACCAATTCCCGCTGTTTTTCCCGGACAGTATTGGGTAATAACATCGGTAAAGGTTCGGGGGTTTCTAACCAGTAGCTGGCCACTGGTAGGGTATGTTCTAAATCTTCCAATAAACGGGGAATAATCATCACCGCGTGCAGTTCACCGATTTTCTCTGCTTCTCGCATTCCCGCATCAATGGCCACGGCCACATTAGCGACGGAACCCCGGATAATGGCCGTACACAAACCATCCCCAATTGTTTCGTAGGAAGCTAACTGCACATCGGCCGATTTTAACATAGCATCGGCTGCCCCCACCATAGCGGGAAAACCCCTGGTTTCCAAGAGACCGATCGACATATTGCTCAGTTTGCTAAAACCCCGTTGACTTTGGGCAATTTCGGCTAAACGGCTACCAATGGGGAAAATTACCTCTAAATTGGGCATCGGTCGGGGAATAACCGATTTAGATACCAATTGTCCGAACTGTGCGGCGGTTTTTGCCCCTTCTTCCACTGCTAACCGCACATCGGCAATATTACCACGCACGATCGCCGTACAGTGACCACCGCCAATTTTTTCGTAACCCACGAGGGTAACTTCTGCCGATTTTAGCATCATATCCGCCGTCCCGACGATCGCCGGAAAGCTGAGGGTAGAGACTAAACCCAAGGCGCTATCTTTGGGGTGACGCTTGGTTTTCATCGTCCTTTGACCGGGGTTAGTTGTGGACGAGGGGGGAATGCTTCCATTAACTCTTAATCTAGACATTGAAGATAAACTTGCCCTAACAGGTATGAAGGGGGTGATTGTCAGCTATCCTGTTACTATCTAGTCTATCCTGTTAACCTTAATTGCTATTGAAGATTTTTGAGGGATTAGATAAATTTTAGTTATTGTAGCTTGATCAAATTGTCTATGACAGAACAGCCTCGCAGTACAGATGATCGAATCAGCGAAACGGAAGCGACCGAATTAATGCGCTCGCTGCTTCATAAGGAAGGAAATTGGGTGAATTGGGGGCAAAAATGTCAAAAACTGCAAAAAGCTGGCTACGATTCCCAGTTAATCTTTGAACAAACCGGTTTTCAAAATGCCCAACAAAATTTAATTATTGTCGCTGCCCAAGTTTTTGAGAGTTTAATCAAAGCGGGAGCAGCTGAAGATTTGTTAAGTTACTACATCGGGCCGCGCAGTGATGTGCTATACGAATTGCGGATTCTCAACCAAGAACAAAGACTAGGGGCAGCGAAATTAGCGGCAGAAAAAAGGATTGAGGTGGCTGAAGCACACGATATCGCCAAGGCTATCCAAGATTTTTCCCGTTTATCCCAGATTCCCAGTGAATTTACCCGTCATCCTGGAGATGCGATCGCTTACCAGTGTTGGAAACGGGGCAAACAAAAGCGAGATTTAGCCGAAAGAGCGAAATTAATCGCTAAAGGGTTGAAATTTGCCCATTCTGACTCGGCCAGACAGGCGATCGAGTCTTTACTACAAGATTTTACCGTTACTCCCTCCCGTAGCGCACCGTTGCTACCCGTCCATCGTTTACAGGATGAGGACGAATTAGCCAGAATTATTCCTTTAGTGGGAAGATTTCCGGTGACAGTAACTGATATAAAACACACAGAAAGTTTGAGCGTCGAGGAACCTTTTCGACTGGTAACGGTGGGGGATAAACAAACAATCGTGCCTCTCCCCGGTTGGCAAGCAATTCTCAAAGCGAACGATCCTGTAGCGATTTTATGGCCTAGCGATCAATTACCTCGATCGATTGCCACCAGGTCCGAGGAAGTGTTATTAGTGATCGATCGAGTTTTGGCCGAATGGGACGTGAACAATTATTATCTAGTAGAGAGAGATAATTCCGTCTCTTTACAATGGTTTGATAGTCCCCCCGATGTCACCATCTTAGGTCAATTGGTCTTGATTTTAAGAGCCAAAAATATCCTCGATGAAAAAAACATCACCGAACCCTGGCAAATGGACGACTAAATCAGTGATCAGTGATCACTGATCAGGTTTAAGCTATTAGTTATGAGTGGGAATAATAAAATAGATAAACTGATAACTGCAATCCAATAAAACTGGTCACTGCTAACTTGTAGCTGACAGCATAACTTAAGAAACTAAGAGACATTTTTCAAGGAAAAAGTAACAAAGAGGACAAAGGAGACAGGAGACAGGAGACAGGAGACAAATTTACCATACTTTTGCCTTTTGCCTTTTGACTCTTGCCTTTTTCTGACTGACAACTGAGAACTGATAATTGATAACTGATAACTGATATATGCGTGCAGTAATTTGTGGATATTATGGGAGAGGAAACGGAGGAGATGAGGCATTATTAGTGTCTCTATTGCAGATGTTGCCCTCAGCAATTAAACCTATTGTTTTGTCAAATAATCCCAGAGAAACCAGTCAACGTTATGGAGTGGAAACCTGTCCTAGTAGGGATTGGTGGCAAGTTTTTCAAACTATGAAAAAAGCGGATATATTTATCTGGGGTGGCGGCAGTTTAATGCAGGATGTCACCAGTTTTGCCAGTCCAATTTATTACGGTGGTTTAATGGCTCTTGCTCAATTATTGGGCTTAAAAACTATTGCTTGGGGGCAGGGAATTGGACCATTAAATAGACCTTTTACCCGTTGGTTAACCAAAAAAGTTTTACAAAAATGTAGTTTAGTTAGTGTGCGCGATGATACTTCGGCTCATTTAGTCGCCAATTGGGGTATTCATCCCATTGTTGCCCCCGATCCAGTATGGGCTTTAGACGCTCAATCAGTCAAGGGATTATCGGATTTACCCGCCCCAAGAATCGCCGTCAATTTACGTCCCCATCCCCTATTAACCCCGGCAAAATTAGATAAATTAACCCAAGCTTTAATTGATTTACAAATCAGCACGGGGGCGTTTATTCTCTTAGTCCCTTTTCAAAAGTCGCGGGATTTGCCCCTTTGTGAAGCTGTAGCCTGTCAATTAAGGGAAAATCATCAAATCATTAGTTTAGAGGATCCAAGACAGTTAAAAGGCTTATTTCGTGGGGTAGAAATGGTGATCGGAATGCGCTTTCATAGTTTAATTATGGCCGCGGCAGAAGATTGTCGTTGTTTTGCCCTGAGTTATGATCCGAAAGTGTCGCGATTAATTGCCGAAGTACCGATGCCGGGTTGGGAATTAGAGCAGTTACCAGAGGCAGTTAATGATATTAGTACCACTTGGATTGATTTTTATGCCAATGGAGAGGGATTAACCAGCGATCGCAAACATTTTTTAATTGATCGAGCTTTAATTCATCGAGAAATTTTATCTAGATTGGTGAGCTAATTTTTATGTCGAGTGCGATTACCGATGCCAGGGCTATTTCATTCTAAAAAGTCTCAAAATATGCTTAAGTCCATAAACATTGTGGCATAGGTTTTGATCAAGGGGAAAGGAGGCACTCGGCACATCCCCATCCCGCTTCGGTCTCGTGTGGGGACTTCCCGTGCCATATTTTCGTTAAGGGCAGTAAAGGGATCGTTAAATCAATCATAAATTGTTATAGCCCATTTCCTCCAGAGCCTAGCATAGAGGGGAAACCTCCTTTATCCCTAGGTAATTGCATGAATGGACTACAACAACAGATTATCAGTCTTGATCAGAAAGTCGAGCGTCTACAGGATATTGTCGAAAGCCTCAGCCAGCAAATTGCTATCCTAGCTGGGGATAAATCGAGTCATTCCCTGCGAGAATCCCTGGAAATGGTCGGTTTTTCCGAGTTATCCGATAATAGCCTCTACGATCATAAAGATATTCTCCGGGATCACGGTGGCAAACAAGCCCCAGCTGTCAATGGCGATAATTCTTTTGCCGATGAAATCCAAATTCGCCGATTAACGGCACAATTGACGGCGGCCTACAATCGCATTGCCGCCCTCGAAGAACAATTACTCAGCTATCGCATCCATTCCTAGTTAATTTCTGCCCAGAGGATTGGGTAAACTGGGCAAGGTGGGATTAGTCGGCAAATTGGGCAAAGGATTGCTATTTTCCAGGGTGGGATTATTAGCCTCCCCCGATAGAGTCGCTAAAGCCACACGATCACCGCCTACCTGTCGCAGTAGGTCTAAAACCCCAACCACTTCGTTATAACTGGCATTTCTGGAGGCATTCAGTACCATCAGTCCATTGGGACTATATTGATGATAATTCTTGATCGCCTCGAACAACTGGGCGCGAGTCACCATTTGTTTTTCGACGTAGAGTTGTCCGAAATCATCGAGACTAACCACCAACATTTCCCGCATCGGGGTGGTGGCGGTACTAGCTTTCGGTAAATCGAGGCTGATAGCCTGTTGGCGAGATAATCCCACTGCACCGAGAATAAAGAAAGTGAGAATACAGAAAATTACATCGATCAAGGGAATGATATTAACCTGCACATCCTCTTGAATGCGGTGTTGATCATGCCATAATTTGAGCGGACGGGCTGTGATATGGCTACTTTTTGGCTTTTTGTGGTTAAGAGATTTAGTTTCGGCCATGCTTGATAAGGGAGAGATTTAGCGATCGAGAGGTTTTTCTAGGTTAGCACTGAGGGCGTATTGTTGGTCTTCTTGGTGTAACCAGCGTTGGCGGTAGATAATTTCTAAATCACTGCCGGCCTTGCGAAAAATTCGGGCTTGATTGAACCAGAGTCCCTGAAAAACACGATAGAAAGCGAGGCTAAAAATAGCGACAATTAGGCCGGTAGCGGTGGAAATTAAAGCTTCACTAATACCTAAAGTTACTCCCGCCGTCGAGGAAGTTCCCAGGTCACTTAATTGAATATTGGCCAAAGAGGTAATTAAACCGAGTACCGTCCCTAATAATCCTAACAGGGGAGAAAGGGCAATGACTGCCTCAAGGATTTTATCGCCCCGTTTCATTAGGGATAATTGTTCATCGGCAGCCGATTCGAGGGCAAAGTGAAAAACCTCTGGATCTGGATTTTCTAAGCGCAGGGGTGCGTAGAGATAGCTACCAATGGGGTGATTGCGGGAATCTCCGGCGACTTTTGCCGCCAAATCCCAGTTACGGATGGCGGATTCCATAATGCGATTTAAAATCTGGCCCTCACTGAGGAGAGTACGACTCCAAAACCAAATTCGTTCGATAATAGTGCTAAGAGCTAAAATAGACAGAAAAAGCAGCGGCCACATGGCCACTCCGCCTTTTTGGATTAAATCAGTTATACTCACGAGTTGTTTTGTTCCTCCAATACCGGGCGATTCGGGCTTGATTATTTAGTTTAAGATTTAAGTCGATCGATTGACATTTATACTTTTTATACCATTTTTCAAAAATCGTGCCATACTTAAGGCGTTTCTCCTAAAGATGAAGTATAACCTGATAGGGCATCCTCTACTGTCTCGGAGTCTCGACTAGGAAATTAATTCTGCACGACTACTTATAGCCGTTATCAATTTTTTAGCCGCCGGCTTTTTTTGATCACTTGCCAAAAACCCAACCTTCTGCTGCAAACTAACGTCGTCTCAACAAATTTTTCATCTCTCCCCAGATAGAAAGTTGACCACCTAGACTAGAGGGATGGGTGAAAATTCCCTGACGGGGACTGAATAAAAAGGCCAACATAAATAGGGTAAAAGCGACAAGCACGATCGCCGGTCCAGAGGGTAAATTCCAGTAATAACTTAAATACATCCCACTGATACTAGAAATAATACCCACACCCACACCTAAACCCATGACTTGATGGAGACGGGTAACTAAAAGATAAGCAGTGGCCGCGGGGGTAATCAAAAGGGACAAAACGAGGATTACTCCCACCGCTTGGAGACTAGCAACTATTGTCAGACCGATCAGGAGCATTAAGCCTAAATCTAATAAATTTACCGGTAAACCCGCCGCTTGCGCCCCGATTTTGTCGAAAGTGTAGAATAATAGTTCTTTATACAGGAGCAAAACGGTTAACAAAACGATAACGGCAATAATTAGGGTATCGCGGATGTCGGCAGCAGTAACACCCAGAATATTGCCGAAGAGAAAGTGATTCAGGTCAATTTTGTTGTTTTTTTGGATGAGAGTGATCAGGGTGATGCCAAGGGCAAAAAAAGCCGAGAAAACGATCCCCATGGCCGCATCTTCTTTGATTGGGGAACGATTACGGATCAAGTTAATCAGTAGAGTACTGACCATTGAGGCTAGTAAAGCACCCAGTAGCAGATTAAAATTACCAATAAAAGCGATCGCTAATCCGGGTAAGACCGAGTGACTGATGGCATCGCCCAAGAGGGCCAAACGTTGTACCATCAGGTAGGTTCCCACCACCGCACAAATGATCCCGACGATGATAGCTTCAATTAGGGATCTCTGCATGAAACTATACTGTAAGGGTTCGATTAATCCTGTTAATAGATTGTTGCCCATGAATCTGCCTTGGGGTTAAATTTTTCTGATTCTCGATCGAGGTTTTGCTCCTAGGGTCTATCTTCTGATCGGGGGAGAAGATAGGTTAGGATAATTAGGATTAATTGTAAGTTTTTTCGCTCCTAACCGCTGCCATGGATACCCCCGTTCTTTCCTCAACTTTTTTTCTGACTCTCCTGCTCATGGTGGGATTATTCTTTTTTATTCGCGGTTCCGTCAAAGAGCGTATCGAACAGCGTGTCTATCTTACCAGTACCAGTGACGACCAACTATTAGAACAACTGCGAGATTATTTTGACCGACGTTCCTATCAAGTCAAGGCGATCGAACCCGAACAGAATATTGTCAGATTACAGGGTTTTGTGCCGCCTAGCCCCTTTCTAGCGATATTTTTGACAATTTTGGCGGCCTTGGGTTTATTTTGCTTCTCACTGGTGTTATCGGTGTTATTTCCCGATACTAATCCCTATATTTTTGCTCTTGTGGGTTTATCTCCCCTCGCGGGTGTTTTCTATTGGCAAAAAGTCGGCCGTTTAGAGGAAGTGGCTTTTAAAGTAGAAAGCAAATCTCAGCAAACGGAATTAACTGTCAAAGCCCATCGGGACGAGTTAAGACAACTACAAGATAGTTTAACCTTTCTGGAAAGACAATAAGCTTTTTATGCCCTACGAGCGCCTAATTTATCTGGCCGATACCGATGCGGCCGGTGTGGTTTACTTTGCCCATCTTCTCTCGATCTGTCATGAAGCCTACGAGTTTTCTTTAGCACAATTTGGCATCAATATCAAGGATTTTTTCAAAGATTCTCCGGTTGCCCTACCGATTACTCAAGCGGAAATCCAGTTTTTTCGTCCCCTTTTTTGTGGCGATCAAATACAGATTGATTTCACTGCCCGATCCCTGAGCGAAAACGAGTTTCAATTGCAGTATAAAATTTATTTGGCTGAAATCATGGTCGCAAAAGCGAAAACTCGCCATGTGTGCATCGCTCCCACCGCTAGAAAAAGAATCCCTTTACCGGAATCTTTAAAACATTGGTTAGGATATTTATCAACCCTAGAGGAGACTGGTATTTAAGGGATGATTTGGGCAGATTTAACGATAATTTTAACTAGGGATTGGTGGCACAATGCTTGGCAATTATTTAACCTTAGCACCGAGAGAATTGTCTGGAATTCTTTTCTGGCCTTTATCCCCTTTATCCTTAGCTTTTGGCTATTTCGGATCGCCCTCGATCGTTCCCTACTCTGGTGGTTAATTCTCTTAGTTTTTGTGCTTTTTTTACCCAATGCTCCCTATATTCTCACCGATAGCATTCATTTAATCGCCTATCTTCAGCAGGATTACGCCAAAAGTTTAATTTTTTTAGTTTTAATCCCCCAGTATAGCTTCTTTATTTTTATTGGCTTTCAGCTATACGTTCTCTCCTTACTTAATTTAAAAAGTTATTGTCAGCAAAGTCAGCTAAATTCAGCGGTTTTACCCCTAGAAATAACTCTCCATTTTTTAAGTGCGATCGGTATCTATCTAGGGCGTTTTCTTCGACTGAATAGTTGGTATCTAGTCACTCAACCGCAGCAACTATTCTGGAGTTTGCAGAATTTACTGACTAAAAAACCTTTGATATTTATCTCTGTCTGTTTTTTAATTATTTGGCTACTATACGAGATCAATAAAAGGCTTTACAATCGATTTTTTGGCTACAATTAACGCCTATCGGGGATTTCGACCCTCTCCTAGTCTCTTTCCGATTAATTAAAAGATAGTAGGAAGACAGAGATCAATTGGCCGCAGCGAAAGTAGTCGTGCAAAATTAATTTCCTAGTCGAGACTCCGAGACAGGAGACAGGAGACGGGAGACGGGAGACGGGATACAGCTATTAGGGATCGGATTTGAGTTTTCAGTTCACTGTTTACTGATCACAGCAGAAGTCTGACGGAGTAGTGGCTTAGATGTGTAATTAATTGTGCTTAGATACTTATGATCATCGAAAATTTGGGTCTGAAACCCCGCCGTTTTACGGCGGCTTTGCTGTTAAATATTAGAACATTTACGAAATATATGCTAAAATATGAGACATGGAAAAAGCCTATTCTTACCGATTTTACCCCACACCAACACAAGAGTCGCTATTGCGGCGCACTTTGGGCTGTGTAAGATTAGTTTACAACAAAGCTCTCCATCTCAGAACACAAGCTTGGTATGAAAGACAAGAAAGAGTAGGATATACTGAAACTTCTTCAATGTTGACCGAGTGGAAAAAGCAAGAAGAATTAGACTTTCTCAATGAGGTAAGCTGTGTACCTTTACAACAAGGGTTAAGACACCTACAAACAGCTTTCACTAATTTCTTTGCTGGTCGTACTAAGTATCCTAACTTTAAGAAAAAACATCAGGGAGGAAGTGCCGAATTTACCAAATCAGCCTTTAAATTTAAAGACAAACAAATCTATTTAGCCAAATGCACAGAACCTTTACCTATTCGATGGTCAAGACA
>NZ_JAPZSZ010000052.1:0-15766 GCF_027532095.1 Microcystis sp. LE19-195.1E | reverse complement strand
TCCCCGCTTCCCCAAAAAATCAAAAGCGCAAGGTTTCCGAGAAAACATTTCCCTGCCACCTTCCGCTAGATTATCAATTGTTGGTTATTATGCCAGAAAGCTTTTAGGCAAGCAATCTGGGAAGAATATCTATTTGACTTGTTCGCCGTTGGTACCACACGATGCAGCAGCAGCATCCGTACCGATATTTGGGACACCTAAGTCATCGTCACTGGGATTGGTTGTTTGTTCGCAGATAACAGCAGTGAAAGTTCCGTTGCTTTCTTGACCTACTGCGGCATTGTAATCCAGAATGTCATTAGTAAAGTCACTTTTGGCATTTGCTTCTTGACCAGAACCGTTAACCAGTGCAGTCGTACTGTGAGCTGCCGTATCGTCAAAATCGTAATACTGTCCAGTTACTTGAACGGGAAGGTCTGTCAGAAGAGCGAAGGTGGCCTTTTCCAAGCGGTAAGCCTGTTGAGCGCGGTTAACGACACCGAGGTTGCTGCGAGCTTCCGCTTGTCTGCCTTTGGCTACCTGATTGAGGAGGTTGGGGAGAGCGATGGCGGCGAGTACACCGATGATGATAACGACAACTAGGAGTTCAATGAGGGTGAAACCTTTGTTACGGTTCTTTTTGTTGAGAGCTTGGAGGAGTTTGAATTTGAAGGTGGAGTTCATGGGTATATCCTTTGGTAAGTGTTTTTTGTTCTCTATGAACAACTTACCCACCTGTTTCAGAAAACCTATCACCCTTGGAAAAATTTTTTTTGGGGAAGTGGGGTGGTCACTGCGTGCGCGTTGCGGGGGGTGATGGGGTGATGGGGTGGTGGGGTGATGGGGTGATGGGGAGGTGGGGAATTTTCCTGAATTTAGGTTTGACAAGAGGTATTTATAAGGGAAAGTGAGAATCATCCATCAGGAAAGGGTAATTATGGTGCAAAAACCGAAGAAATTGCTGAACACCCCAAAATCCCCAAAACCCTAATTCCCCAAAACCCTAATTCTCCATTTCAGGTTAGGTTTAAGTATCGGGGGTAACTTCTAGGGATTGGGGAAAAAACCAAAAAGTTTAGCGGCACCTCCCAAGACAGCAACCACCAAAGCTATCAGAATCCCCCGGTTGGTAAATTCCTGATAAGCAACCCGTACCGTTAATCCCTCGACTTTCTCATCTAATACTTTAATATCGCCTTTTAACTCTCCCTTTAATCCCTCGATTTTCTCATCTAATACTTTAATATCGCCTTTTAACTCTGCTTTGAGTTCGGCCTGTCCGATTTCTAATTTGGTTAGCCGGTCTTCTACCTTGTCAAATCTCTCATCTACCTTATCAAATCTCTCATCCATGCGTTTTTCAAGGGAGTCGATTTTACTCTCAATCCTTGTCAGGACAGCTTCTAGGGAATAAGTTACAGTTTCGTTAGACATTTTGCTATACTTCTAGACTTATCTGGCGACTATCTTAATTATGAAGGGTTTTCATGGTCTGAGACTTGAGGATTTTAGGGATTGCCGCTCAAAGATTGGGTACTATCCAAGCAAGTACCTAAAACTAGAAAAGGGATGAAGTGGCAGTTTTTTGCGATGGTTAAAATGTGACTGCGATAATTAAACCGGAGACTAATAAGCCAAAACCGCTAACCAAAGGCCAAAAACGGGGATAAAACCGAATATTTCCGCCAGAGTGAGTTATTTGACTCCATTCCAGACGAGGAGATAAATCGCGACGAAACCAACCGAGAACTTGTACAGATGTATTATTTATTGCTGCCATGGGGGAGTTAGTAGTCCTGATTTTATGCCACAAACCAAAACGATAGTTAGGAGCGAGGGGAATTATGCCGGTGCTATCTTTAAGAAAGAAATTCTTTCCTTGAGCAATTAACTCACCGCAGAGTCGGACGGGGATAGCTGGGAGGGGATGACTGTAAGGATTATCAGTTAAAGAAAAAATATCGCTGAAACTAGCATTGTTGAGACGAGGATAACTGGCTAATCGATTGATAATTATACCCAAACCCCCACCGACTAAAATTAGGCCCAATGCACCCCAAGAGCTAAATTTCAGCCAAAGAAAACCAGCTATGACAACCCCAATAATAAAGCCTAGTCCCGAAGCATAATATAAACACAGTCGTAGAAAAAAGTTTTGAGAGAGTTTCTTGGAATCTAATTCCATTTCTTGGCGTAATAATTTCCCCAGACTAAATTCTATATCTAGATCCATCTGTCGGGCATAGTTAGTTAAAGCGCGAATCCTTTCACCAGTCAGGGGATGATTAGATTGCAACTCTAACCATTTGGCCCAAGGGTTATATATATCCCAGAGAAAACTCTGTCCGATCCGGCGAGACTCCAATGCGATACCATAAACGTTACCGGCAATGATCGCATCCTGCTCCAGGGCAATATTTAATACATTTGTACTGAATGACAGGGGACTAAACTGGGCAGTTTCTTGGACTAAACCAAAGGCAATTTTTACTAAAGCGCGGGCCAAAGCATTGGGATTACCAGTAACTTGGGCAGCAAAATGATCGGCGAAGTATTCTCTAGTACGAGACAGATAAAGACAGCAAAAAACAATAATTGGCCTAAAAATGGTGATAATTGATGAGAGAAGGGCTAGAAAAACTGTGTCTTTAAAATTATTACCTTGATTTTGGGCAAAAGAATCGAGATAACAGCTTAAATGGTCGAAACTAGCACAGATAGTCATCAGGGCAAAGTCTCCCTGCCAAATATGCCCTAATTCATGAGCATATACCGTCGCTACTTCCTCATCGTCGAGATAGGTAAATAAACCTCTGCTAACTACTAAGCGAGCATTACCCCGTCGAGAGCCATAGGTAAAAGCGAGGGGCTGTCCTTCTTCGATAATGCCTAGTTTTGGCGGTTTTAACCCTTTTTCTCGGCATACACGCCCAATTACCGCCGCCGATTCCGGGCTATACCGTTTAATTTCCGCTAAGGACACCCAACGCACTCGATAAAGACGTTTTTGTGTCCAATCAATTAGATTCGGGGCGATAAAAAGGATGAGTCCGCCTAAGAAACCGGTCAAGAGCAAGGCAATAATTACACCCGTCCCCGCAGGGATGAGGAGCAAACGGGTAATTACAAAAAAAATAGAAGCAACTATAGCATAAAAAGCCATAATTGTCAATAGTTTAGCAAAAATAAGTCTATTTTCGGGGATAGTCTGGGATAACCGGACACTTACCCGTGCTGCTCGTGCTGCCTTGGGCAGCGATCGAAATTTGACCCCATTAGTGGCAATACCGATGGTTTTTTGTTCAGCACTAAAGATTGTCAGTAATCGTTTGGCCCACTGACTAACTTCCTGATCAAGATGATTTTCTAATTCCAGAGCTAAGGCGATCGCTTGTTGCCGTTGATTATTGCTGCGATAGGCCCGAACAAGAGCCATTTGAGCTTGAATATATAAGGGAGAATGAAAATTAGCTGACTGTTGGCAATATTCTTCCAGTAATTCTACGGCCCTTGCGTAATCCTTTAGCTGCAGACATTTTAATCCTTCTTCCAGTGACATAGATATCCCTTAGCTGTTTATCTATCTTTAGAGATACCCAAAATCGTAGGAAAGATTAAAGGAGTTGGGGAAGTAGGGTGTAGGGTGTGGGGTGTGGGGAAGTAGGGTGTGGGGTGTAGGGTGTGGGGTGTAGGGTGTGGGGTGTAGGGTGTGGGGTGTAGGGTGTGGGAATTATGAATTATGAATTGGAAATTGGGGAGTTTTTTGCTGTGAACTGATAACTGATAACTGATAACTGATTAAAGTACCATTTCTCTGGTGGCTTCTGCATCTATGGGTTTAATCAGATACAATCGCAGGAGATCCCCGACGATACCTAGCTGCAAGGGTAACTTACGCAATGTTTTTAGCCATTGAGGAGTGCTACTTTCATTGATCGCTTTTAATTGTAAATTACGTTCGGCACAACGGTTTAAACGGGGGAAAAATTGGGGATGGTCCACATTTAAAATGGTGGGAAAAGCGCGAGCGGAGGTATTATTAGTCTGACGAATTACCTCTTGATCAAAAGCGATCGCATCCATTCCTAAAGCATCATAAAAGTCTGAGCGTTCCCGTACAGTTAAACTATGGGTAGCAAAGACGGAAAGCAGGAAAAAACGACTCCATAATCTCGATCGCCAATTATTCCACAATTCCGGTTGAGAGCGCAGTAAGGTTTTAAAGATATCTCCGTGGCGATTTTCATCCTGACACCAACTCTCGAAGTAATTAAAAAGAGGATTAAATTTATACTGGGGATGTTCTTCTAAATGACGATAAATGAGAATATAACGCCAATAACCGATTTTTTCGGAGAGATAGACCGTATATAACACCCATTCAAGGGGGAAAAAGGTGTAGGTACGGGTTTTGGTAATTTTGGCTAGATCGAGGGAAATATTAAAGTCAGCCATGGCTTTATTGAGAAATCCTGCATGGCGCGCCTCATCTCTAGCCATAAGATGAAATATCTCCCCTAACAAGGGATTACGGCTTTTTAGTTGTCGTGACAGTTCCTTAAATAACAAAAAGCCGGAAAATTCGGAGATACAGGAGCGTTCCAGGTAATCTATAAAAGCATTTCTGGTTTTTTCATCGAGATTGTCTTGATAGTTCTCAAATCCTTGCTGACGTTCAAAGTGATGCCGGTTATAATCGGTACGCATCTCCTCTAACATCGCTTTGATTTCGGTTTCTTGCTCAGAAAGGTCAAAATTAGCGGCAGCCTCAAAATCGGTGGTGTAAAAACGAGGAGTGAGGATAGTTTCGCGCAGAACAGCTTTTTTCTGGGAGGGAGGTTCGACGGTAGTTACCATGATGGAAATTACTTGACTACATAGCTATATAGGATTTTAAACATAAATAGGTAAGCCAATGATAATTATTAATTTTTATCAATATTTTGGGCAGTAGTGAGGGAGGGAATCGGACAAGGGAGCGAGCCGATTAGGGAAATAGGGAGTAGAATAGAAAGGTTGTGAGTCTATAACTATCGTTAAAATACTATGGCTTGTCCCAAGAAGAAAACCTCAAATGCCAAGCGCGACCAACGGAGAGCGCACTGGAGAAAGCAAGCGGATCGGGAAGCGCAAAAAGCCTTATCTTTGGGTAAATCTGTCCTTTCTGGTCGTTCTAACAGCTTTGTCTATCCCACTAAAGAGGAAGAAGAAGGGGAAGACGAGGAATAACTTGATAGTGGGGAGTGAGGTAGAGAAAACCTTTTCGCTCCCTCATATTTTAAGATTTGTTGAGAATTTTCGTTGCGAGTCTCAAATAATGTTAGGCAAATTCTTTAAAAAACCAGAATCTCCCGATCAAGACCGAGTTCCCCCGGGCCAATATCTCGCTAGTGGTTTTCCTGTGCTTACCTACGGGGATACTCCCCAAATCAAGACCGAGGAATGGTTATTCAAGGTTTGGGGAAAGGTGGCCACGACTAAAACTTTTAACTGGTCGGATTTTATGGCCCTACCGCAGTGGGAATTTACCAAGGATTTTCACTGTGTCACCCGTTGGTCAAAATTAGATGTGACTTGGACGGGAATTAAGGTATCGGATTTGATGACCTTAATTGACCTGCTGCCAGAAGCTACCCACGTTATGCAACACTGTTATGGCGGTTATACCACTAACCTGACCCTAGAGGAATTCCTGCACGAGGATAATTTTTTCGCTTTTCAACTGTTTGGTCAACCTTTACCCCCCGACCACGGTGGTCCGCTGCGCTTAGTTGTCCCCCATCTCTACGCGTGGAAAAGTTCTAAATGGATTAATGGCTTAGAATTTCTCGATCGAGAGCAATCCGGTTTCTGGGAACGTAATGGCTACCATCGACGAGGTGATCCCTGGTTAGAGGAACGTTATGGCGGTTTTTAACCAGTTTTGGCTTAAAATCGGGTGAGATAAGCAATCAAGTCCAGTAAGCAATAGCATTAAAACAAGCAAAAGTCAAGGGGTAAGCAACAAATTTTTACTCGATCGCAACTGGTTAATTATAATTGCCGAATTGCCTGATCGCACTTTTGAACATATCCTGCTAACCCCAATGCTTGATATAATTCCCGCGCTTGAAGATATGCTTCTTTCGCTTCCGATATACGATCGAGTTTATAGTAGGTAAACCCCAGATTAAACCAAGATTTCGCTTCACCCCTCCGATCACCGATTTCCCGTTTGATTGCTAAGGACTGTTGATAAAACTCGAGCGCTTTTTGGTATTCTCCTAGGGAATAGTAAACATTGCCTAAATTATTGTAGGATTTCGCTTCACCCCCCCGATCACCGATTTCCCGTGTGATTGCTAAGGACTGTTGACAAAACTCGAGCGCTTTTTGGTGTTCTCCTAGGGAATAGTAAACATTGCCTAAATTATTGTAGGATTTCGCTTCACCCTCCCGATCACCGATTTCCCGTATGATTGCTAAGGACTGTTGATGAAACTCGAGCGCTTTTTGGTATTCTACTAGGGATTCGTAAACATTGCCTAAATTATTGTAGGATTTCGCTTCACCTTTCCGATCACCGATTTCCCGTGTGATTGCTAAGGACTGTTGACAAAACTCGATCGCTTTTTGGTATTCTCCTAGGGAATAGTAAACATTGCCTAAATTATTGTAGGATTTCGCTTCACCCCCCCGATCACCGATTTCCCGTGTGATTGCTAAGGACTGTTGACAAAAATCGATCGCTTTTTGGTATTCTCCTAGGCAATAGTAAATACCGGCTAATGAGTTGAGACTCGCAACTAAATCAAGTTCTAGATTTAACTCTTTTTGTAAATTGATCGCCTTTTGATAATACTCGATCGCAAGCTGTTGTTCCTGACGATAATCTGACAATGGCAGATTTGATAAACGATGGTTATAAATCTTAGCTAAACTGGCATATAAACTCGCTAGTCTTGGCTCTTTTTTGCCTTTATTTACCTCGATTTGCTCGATTAGTTCTAACAAGTCTTCCTTAGAGATTGAAGGAATATCTTTATCTATAGTAATTTCGTCAAAAGATTGTAAAATTGGTAAAAATTCCTGAGAAGGTAAAAAGTTACTTGGAGGAGAAATAAAGCGAAAAACTCCTTTTCTCCAACTCCAAAAATCGGGGGACTTTTTGCGTAAATTTACCTCCACTGTGCTTGTTACCCAAAGAACAATGGAATAGGGAAATTCTCGCAGTCCTTCCCTTGTCCATTGCAGATAACCAAAAAATTTATCTAGTTCCGATTTTTCCCGTTGCCATTCGGTCGCAACGCGCTCGCTACGCGAGATCGAGTGTAATTTTTCCACTCCTGTGGTTGTGATCACAGCGTTTTTGCTTTGTAGTAACTCTGGTTTTCTGGAGACTAAACTAGCAATGGCTGCTCTTAAACTCGGTTCTTTTTGATCTAAATCAATCCGATAACAAGGGATTACTGGTTCTAATTCTTTGCTATAGCGATCGATGATTTCTTCTCGCAATTTTTCCTGATCACACACACAAATCAATATATTTAATCTCTCTTGATTTGCCTCTAGAGACACGATTAAACCTTCGTATTCTCTTTCATTTTGGTCGATAATTGAAGATGTTTCATTATTCATAATAAGTGGATAAATGTTAAAAACTGTCAGATACCCCCATTAGGTAGGGTTGATTCATGAATCAACCCTACGGATCAAGGAGTGATCCGCACCCCCCTTATCAAGGGGGGATCAAGGAGTGATCCGCACCCCCCTTATCAAGGGGGGATCCATCTTCAATTTAATTATAACTACTTACTTATCCCATTCAAATTGTTCCTCTTTTTTTCATTAACTCAACCACAATCGGATGCACGTTATACCACAAATCGCCATTGCGGTATTCCAAAATATATAAACCATGCAACAGATCTAGAAAATTTTGATCCTTGAGATCCTTCGGTTTTAACTTTTCATAAACAGTTTTAATAATTTCCTCATCTGCTGTACCGATACTTTCAGCAAAATCGAGACTAAGTTCTGTGATTGATTGTTCTAAAACAGCTTGATCAATTTTTAGGGTATTATCATCGGGATAACGACGAACCGATCGCAAACAAACCCGACAGCAATCATTAGTAATGCGAATTAATTCTCGTAACACTCCCCCACTATAAAGACAAATTTTTTCGAGGGTGTCAGGATCGATTAAAGCGGAATCGATGCGCTTAGTGATAATCTCGGTTAAAGTAGCAATAATTTGGGGATCGGGTATAGCATTAGGTGAATTAATTTCTCCCTGTTTAAAGAGTTTATATACAGGCATTTGCACGATCTGATCGTTGGTTTCTGTTTGGAGAGTTGCCTTTAAAGCTACCTCTCTTAAAGCGGCGATCGGAATAGTCATAATAATCCGAAAACCGGGCAACATAATCGCTTTAATATGGGATTGAAAAATATCCCTTACCTGTGCTAAGTCAATTTTATCAATGTCATCAACAATTACTAAGATTTTTTTCTGACTTTGGGACTCGATCACACTGGCTATAATGTTAATTTGGGCAACTAGATCGGTAATTCTCCGCTCATATTTTTGTTTGATTTCCTCGCGAATAGTCGAATTAATCTTGAGAATGCCTTTAATGTGAGCTAGTAAAGAAGAAAAGTTAAAACCTGTTTCGACAGTGGCATCTGCTTGATTGGTTTCGGTGCGGATTTGTTCAGCAAACCATTGATAAAAGCTTTTTTTAATAGAATCTTTAATAGTTAAATTTTGGGCTTCCGCTTCTGACATCATCTGAACTGCGATCGAGAATAAAATATTAACATGATTTACGTCTGACATTTCGATCGTGTCTGAGATCGAGAAGAAAACAACAAAATAGCGATCATCTAACTTTCTTTTAAATTCGTAGAGTAGGGTTGACTTACCACAACCCCGATGTCCTGCTAGAATAATTTTTCCGTCTTCCGAAGGACTATCTTCTACCAATTGTTCTAATTCTTCGATAATTTCTGTGCCGTATTTGACAGCAAAACGCTGTAATTCTTTATCCGATCGCAGGGGTAAAAGTTCCAAATTGCGATAGGCTTCTCGAAAGGGTTCCAGTAAAGGACTAACCATAAGTAATTAGGGTTTGCGGCAAAAAGTTTTTCGTGGGGGTAGGGTGTGGGGTGTGGAAACTATGAATTATGAATTATGAATTATGAATTGGGTAGTTGGCTCTTCTAGGTTCTGTGTGATAAGTTTAACTTATATAGGATCGATCAATCTTTGTGTCCTTTGTGTCTTTGTGGTTCCTTCCACTCGCTCGCTAGGAAGAATGTATCTTAGAATACATTTTGCCCACCAAACCTAAGAGAGCCAAAAAACTAACTGATAACTGATAACTGATAACTGTTATTTTTCTGCTGCCCAACTGTCGGGAGTGTAGGTTTTTAATGCCAAAGCATGGATGGCTTCGGTAGCCAGTGCCGATTGTAAAGCGCCATAAACCATTTGATGCTGTTTAACGCGGGTTTTGCCAGCAAATTCGCCGGAAATAACCACCGCTTCCAAATGATCACCACCTCCCGTCAAATCCCGAATCATCACTTGTGCATCGGGGATTTGTTCTTGAATCATCGCTTCTACTTGGCGAAAGTCAACCATCTTAACTCCTCAAAACAATTAAAGATACTCTGATCCCATTTTTACCGAAAGCTCGTCAATAGGGACAAAATTTACTGCCGTGGGGGGGAGTTGTTAGGAGTTGCCGAGGTGGGAGTCGGTGCGGAGATGGGTGTACTGACAAATCCCATCTCGTAGAGTTGTTGATAGCTTTTTTGTCCTAATTCACTGGTGGGGTTTTGGGATTGAATCACCTGAATTAACAAAGGAACCGCCAATTCTGGCTGATTTTGCGCCCTATGGACCAAAGCAAGCTGATAGGTGGCTTCATCCCGCATTTGTCCGGTGTTTAAAGCACTTTGACGCTGAGAATCGAATACTTTCGGGTCAATTCCTGAGAAACTATTAGCTAATTGCAGATGATAGTTAGATAGTTGGTTAAAAATCCGGCGCGCTTGATTGAGTTTGTCCACAGCGACATCGTATTTAGCGGCATTAATAGCGGCGTTCGCTTCTTCCACTAAACGTTGTCCCCCCTGAAGACTCAGGACACTATCGGCTTGATTTAAGGGTTTTAATTCGTTAGGATCACTGGCAGGATTGTTAGAGTCAGGGGTTTGTGCTTGTCCGTCAGGTGCGATCGCAATCACTAAACCGATCACCAGAGTGAGCAGATAAATTAAACTATAGGGCTGTTTTCGCTTAACCATAAAATTTCTCGACTTAATGTTCCTGATGGGAACGGCTATTTTTTCTAACATCGACAACTGACCTATAGTAGCTTTTTTGGGGCAGTTTCGATCCGACCCCAGCTTTCTAGACGTTAGCTCTAGCGGTTTTGTCGCCATGGCAAGCGCTGATTTTTCCTGAAGAATCAGTACAAGTCCCCAAAAAGTTAGTTTATCCCCCCGATTAATGGTTTAAATACCGATAATTCCGCCCTTGCAAGGCTGTCCAGATAGAATAAAGAGAAAGTAGGAGTTTAGTTAAAATGTCTTTATCGCTGATTACTCGTAAGTTTACGGTGGAAGAATACGAAAAAATGACAACCGAGGGAATAATCAAACCCGATGAAAAAGTGGAATTAATTCGAGGAGAAATTATCAAAATGTCACCGATGGGAACCCGTCATGCTTCTAGTGTAGATAGATTAATACAATTATTCTATCAAAAATTAGGACAGAAAATTATTCTCAGGGTGCAAAATCCGATTAGATTAAATAATAATTCTCAACCAGAACCAGATTTAAGTTTACTAATACCTCGATCGGATTTTTACGTTGCTGCCTATCCCTGTCCCGAACATATTTATTTAATTATTGAAGTTTCTGATTCTACCATCGATTATGATCGCTATACTAAAATTCCTCTTTATGCGGAAGCAAATATTAAAGAAGTCTGGATTGTCAATCTCAAGGAGGAATGTTTAGAAGTTTATCACCATCCGCTGCATGGTAGTTATCAAGCTATTCAGAAATACTCTATAAATGAGAGGGTTTTTATGACATCTTTTCCCGATATAGAATTCACTATTGCAGAAATATTAGGAGTGTAGTTAAAATGTCTTTATCACTGATTACCCGTAAGTTTACGGTGGAAGAATACGAAAAAATGACAACCCAGGGAATAATCAAACCCGATGAAAAAGTGGAATTAATTCGAGGAGAAATTATCAAAATGTCACCGATGGGAACCCGTCATGCTGCCTGTATAGCTAGATTAACACAGTTATTTTATCGAAAATTTGGCGATCTTATTCTCTTAGGAGTACAAAATCCGATTAGATTAAATAATAATTCTCAACCAGAACCAGATTTAAGTTTACTAATACCTCGAGCGGATTTTTATTTTGCTGCCTATCCTTGTCCTCAAGATATTTATTTAATTATTGAAGTTTCCGATTCTACCCTCGATTATGATCGCTATACTAAAATCCCTCTTTATGCAGAAGCAAATATTAAAGAGGTTTGGATTATCAATCTCAAGGAGGAATGTTTAGAAGTTTATCGCCATCCGCTGCATGGTAGTTATCAAGCTATTCAGAAATATTATCGAGGTGAAAGTATTTTTATTGAATCCTTTCCAGAAATAGAGTTAACTTTAATTGAAATACTCGGTAATATTTATTAAATTAAATTCTACAGCGTCTCTCATAAAGAGAAAGTATAACCTAATTTGGTATCGACGACCGACTCCCCAAAACGAAAAATTCGTACCTCACCATAGAATTACTGAATAGCTGATAGCTGGTAGCTGAGGATTTATAACTTGCGTTCGTAACTTAACAATGTATTTTGTAATAACATTGCCACCGTCATCGGACCGACACCCCCGGGGACAGGAGTAAGATAACTAGCTACTTCTAAAACCCCAGCATAGTCCACATCGCCCACCAAACGGTCAGCGACGCGATTAATACCCACATCCACCACTACCGCACCCGGTTTTACCATATCTTTAGTGATTAAATTGGCTTTACCGACAGCAGGTACTAAAATATCGGCACTTCTGGTTATTTCTGCCAGATTTTCCGTGCGCGAGTGAGCAATAGTTACCGTAGCGTTTTCCTCCAATAACATTAAAGCTAAAGGTTTCCCCACTAGAATACTGCGACCCAGTACCACCGCGTGCTTACCGGCTATGGAAATATTATATTCTTTCAGCAGTGCCATGACCCCCGCAGGAGTACAACTGCGGATACAGTCCTCACCCCGCACTAAACCGCCTAAATTGAGAGGATGTAAGCCATCAGCATCTTTTTTCGGGTCAATTTGGTAGAGAAGGGAAACCGCATCTAAATGCTTGGGTAAGGGTAATTGAATTAAAATCCCGTCCACCCGCTCATCTTGATTGAGACGGACAATTTCCGCTAAAATTTCTAGTTCACTTGTATCGGTGGGAAAATGACGACCAAAAGAGGCCATGCCGATTTTAGTACAAGCTTTCTCCTTATTGCGTACATAAACGGCACTAGCAGGATTATCCCCCACCATCAACACCGCTAACCCCGGAGGTCGTCCCATTGGAGATTTTAGCGTCTGGATGCGCTCTCCTAGACCAAGTTGGATTTTTTGAGCTAAGGCTTTCCCGTCGAGAATTTGGCAAGTAGTTACGGACATTCTATGATAATACCGAGAACAAAAATCTTTCGGATCCATTCTATGGTCAAAAAGATTGGCTAATGGCACTCGTTAAGGTTAAAGCAAGAATGTCTATCCAGACTCGTGTAGGGCGCATCAGCAGTTTATTATTATTGCTAGGGTTATTCGGTTGTAGTACCCTTGCTGACCTCGGTATTGCCGTTCCCTACATCGGTGATCCTCCCCTAACAGCGATCGAGCAATTACAGGAAAAACCAAAAGGCACTTTAGTTTATCTTAGGGGAACTGTGAGCAATTATGCCCCTTTTTTAGCGGGAGGAGCCTATCTTTTGCAGGATGGTTCGGGCAAGATTTGGATTCGCACCAATAGCAATAAATTACCCCGTCAAGGCGAAGAAATCGTCATTAAGGGCAAAATTGACTTTGAAGCTATTCCCCAGGGTTCCCAAACCGTTAACGAATTGTATGTGGTGGAATTAGAACAGATGGATGCAGTAGCGGTTAATTCTCTTCCTACTCCCTCCCCGTCCCCAGAAATTAAACCCTCCCCCACCTCAGAAGTTAAACCCCCAGAAAACAATTCTCCCCCGGTTTCAACTAAACCCCTCGAAAATCCCCGACAGGTGACAATTCCCAGCGCAGCTGAAACGAAACCCCCAGAAACTCCCGTCGTTACCCCCGTTAAACCCAATCCACCCGCACAACCCGTCGCGGAAGCGATTCCCCCCAAACCCCCCGCAGTGGTTAAACCCGTCCAAGATCCCCTCGATGCTTTCTTTTTACCCCATAAACAAAGCGAGAAATAGCTAGGGTGTGGGGTGTGGGGTGTGGGGTGTGGGGTGTGGGGAGAATAAATAAAATAGTCTCCCGTCTCCTGTCTCCTGTCTCCCGTCTCCCGATAACTGATAACTGATAACTGATAACTGATAACTGATGATATTCGTTGCTTTGGCGATTTTGGAACAGGACGGTCGATTTTTAATGCAGTTGCGCGACGACATCCCGACGATTCTCTATCCGGGGGTGTGGGGTTTATTTGGTGGTCACTTAGAAGCGGGTGAAAATCCAGAAATAGGGTTAAAACGAGAGTTACAAGAAGAAATTAACTACGAAGCCCCTAGTTTACGCTATTTTCGCTCTTATAACGATCATAATCTCTCCCGTTATCTTTATCATGTACCCCTGACCCTGGAATTAGAAAAATTAGTGCAAACGGAAGGGCAAGATTTAGCTTTATTACCTCCGGCTGCCATCCGTCAAGGGGAATACTATTCCCAGAAGATTAATCAGACTCGTCCTTTAGGAAAAATTCATCGCCAGATATTACTCGATTTTCTAGAAGTAGAATTATAGTGGATATTAGAGCCAGACAAGGAACTCCCTTATCTATACGGAAGTCGTAGTTAACACTGCTCCTCACCTCCCTCGAAGGCAAAATGCTCCCGCTTTTTGAATGGCTTTATCATTAAACGTCAATCTTATTTTGGCCTTGTCTTTATGAACCAGTCGCGTCCCTCGTTCGTTTCCGTGCAGAAACTCCTATCTGGAGGTGCGATCGCTACCCTAGCAGTTAGTTCCCTGATGGTCCTCACCCCCGCAGCCAAAGGGGAAAAACCCTTAGAAGATAACCCGAAAGCAGTCATCGACCAGGTTTGGCAAATTGTTAATAATGAATTTGTAGATCGTGGTTTTCATCAAATTGATTGGCAAAAAAAACGTCAAGAATTGTTAAGCAGAAATTATACTAATCCCCAACAAGCTTACACGGCAATCCGGGAAGCTTTAAAGGAATTGGGTGATACTTATACCCGTTTTTTAACTCCTAGGGAATTTGCTGTCCTCACCAGTCAAACTTCCGGAGAATTATCGGGAATTGGGGTACGTTTAGCCCTTGATAAACGCACTAGCGATCTGGTCGTTGTCGATACGGTGAAAAAATCCCCCGCCAAGGAAGCGGGAGTGAAAAGCGGCGATCGCCTGATCAGAATTAATGGCAAACCCACCGCTTTAATGACCCTAGAACAAGCAATGGAAGCACTACAGGGAGCAGTGGGTACTAGCGTTAGTTTACAGCTTGCCCGTCCCGATCAAGGGGTATTTGAAGTGACTTTGACCCGGGTAGATATCGAAATCCCCTCGGTTAGCTATACCCTTAAACAGGAAGGTGGGGTGAAAGTTGGTTATATCAAACTGGATGAATTTAGTTCCCACGCGGCCGAACAAATGAAAGAGGCGATCGAGGAATTAAGTCAACAACAGGTATCCGGCTATGTTCTCGATCTGCGGGGCAACCCCGGCGGGTTACTATTTGCTAGTGTCGATATCGCTCGTATGTGGATGAAACAGGGCAAAATCGTTAGCACCATTGATCGACGGGGCGGAGATCGTCAATTTATCGCCAATAACACCGCTATTACCGATTTACCCCTCGTGGTCTTGGTGAATAAAGGTTCCGCCAGCGCCAGCGAAATCCTCGCCGGGGCGCTGAAAGAAAATGGCCGGGCGACTTTAGTGGGTACATCGACCTATGGCAAGAGTACCGTCCAATCGGTACACACCCTCTCCGATGGTTCCGGTTTAGCGGTGACAATTGCCCGTTATTATCCCCCCAACGGCGAAAATATCTACAAAAAAGGCATTAAACCCGATGTGCAGATCGAGTTAACCCAGGAACAACAGCTGCGCTTCCGCGATGATCCTTCTTTGGTGGGAACTAAGGATGATCCCCAGTACCAACAGGCGATCTCGCTGCTACAATCCCATAGTGTTAAACGTCCTGGCACCGGCAATCTCAATAATCCTTTGAGTAGTCGAGCCGAATAATTGTCCTCAATAATGTCTAAGTAGGTAGGTGGAATTAAATATAAGATGAACGTAGGTTGGGTTGAAGCATGAAACCCAACGCCCGCTCATGTTACGCTACCGCTAACCCATCCTACAAATAATTGTGCCTCCCTACTTAGGGTTTGCTGAATAATGGTAAAAACCTTACAGGAAAGGGCTTTTAGCTTGATTGAGAGCTTCCCAAATGCACTTAAATCTGCTAGAATCTCTTAAAACCCTTGCATCACCCTTGCATCACCCTTGCATCTTCTCTAAT
>NZ_JAPZSZ010000241.1:0-1179 GCF_027532095.1 Microcystis sp. LE19-195.1E | reverse complement strand
TCTTTCTTGCTTTTCGTACCAAGCTTGTGTTCGTTCGTGGAGAGCTTTGTTGTAAACTAATCTTACACAGCCCAAAGTGCGCCGCAATAGCGACTCTTGTTCGGGTGTGGGGTAAAATCGAAACGAATAGGCTTTTTCCATGTCTCACATTTTAGCATATATTTCGTAAATGTGCTAATATTTAACAGTAAAGCCGTCATAGAACGACGGGGTTTCAGACCCAAATTTTCGATGAGCCTTGACCTTATCTAGGGTTAGCTCGTGGTCAGCGTAAGTGTCGCAAATATCACGCCATGCCTCTAAAAGGTCATTCTCACCGAATTTAGATAGCTCTAATGCGATCGAAGCATTCATAGGCAACCGATCGCATCCGGCAGAAATTAACTGACTCATTACCCGGGCGGCCCGTATCCAATTGTTGACAGCACTGGAAGTCTTGCCAATCGCATTCTCACAAAACTGCTTGAAAGAGGCGTAACGTTTGCGCCATGCCTTGCATAGCTTAATTTTCCAAGAAATTAAGCCGATTTCATACCAAGAGGTTAGATTTCTCTTGATTCCCAATACTAGATCGGGTAACTCATCTAGTAGCTCGCCCAGTCCGTAAGCCTCCTCGATGCTGATGGCCATATCGTAGAGCGACCGGCCTAGCTCACTTTCTGGAATGTCAGAACCGAACAAGGGTTCAAAGGGGTTGAGACAGTGACCGGGTTTAACCGGCCAGTCTTCCTGAATTCGATCTTGAATGATGGTGGTGTTCATGTTGGGAAAATAGGGGCAGGATGCCCCTACAGTGAAGGACTGAAACTCAATTGCAAAGCATCCTCTGGGTAGCTAGGAGATTGTTTCTTTATCCATAGGCAGATCACCAGCAATTCTCATTTTGAAAACAAAAGAAGATAAAGTTCTCTATGGGCTAATTCAAGTCTGAATTGCATCACTGTCTGATCTACCTTTATAGAATACCTCATTCGGGGTACGATAGTCAAGACATTTTCGAGGACGATTGTTAATCAAGTTTACGGCTATTTCCACCTGCTCTGGCTTAACAATTTTAAAATTCGTTCCCTTGGGAAAAAATTGTCTTAATAGTCCATTAGTAGGCTCGTTTAATCCCCTCTCCCAAGAATGATAAGGAGTAGCAAAATAAAAATCTGCTCCCAATTTCTGACTCAACTC
>NZ_JAPZSZ010000031.1:0-6727 GCF_027532095.1 Microcystis sp. LE19-195.1E | reverse complement strand
GAAATGGGGCGAAAGTCTGTGGACTCTGTGTAAGACAGTACATGGTTTTTTAACTGTGGTATGCGACGGTGGTGGAAGCAGAAACTTAAATCGTGAGGTTTAGGAATCGCCGCACTTTTAGGGCGGCGAGGATGTCAAAATCGCTAAACTCTCCCTTTGAGGATTGTCGTTGCTAAGGTAGATCCCCCCGCCTATCGGCACCCCCCTTATCAAGGGGGGCAGGGGGGATCGAACCCAAAATCTATCTTCAATTTAATTATAACCAGCTACTTAGCAAAATCCCCTGGCTTTTTCCGGTTATTTCACTAAATAGCTGCGCCATTGTGAGGCAACTTCTTCCAGTAAACGCCAAGTTTTCCCCTCGATCTGTCTTTGTAAATAAAGATCAAAATTGTTGTGTTGTTTGGTATCTTTTTGATGGGGCAATTGTAGAGTTAGATCGTAATCTCCCTGCAAGTGATAAGCGGGTAAATTGCCCACATAAAGCGGTTCCAGACTGGTGACATTAATTTTAGCAATTTTTACCTGCGGATCATCGATCTGTAAAGATTGACTAAGGCGATCGGATGTGTGACGAAATTGTAATAAAAGGGCTTTGGCGACGATTTCTCCGTCGGGGGCAAATTCTTGCGGGGGAGTGACACTACCACAAGCAGTCAGGAAGACAAGGAAAATACTGGTTAAAAAACCGAGAAAACGGCGCATAGAATGATATTTTGAAAAAGAATGGCAGCGGGTTAAGAAGAATTAATTATGACTCAACCAAATGAGCGAGAGAATTTCAGCCAAGCAGAAACAGTGATCCGACTACAAGAGGCGATCGAGCAGTTAAATTCGATCGTTTCCCAACTTAACACGGGAACGGGGACAGTGTTACCCCCAAAAGTTGCTGTTGATAATCTTCTTAACTCAACGCAACAGTTAGCCGCTGCTTTAAAACCAGATGAATTCGCAGAAGTTGAGCAAAGTTTAACCCCAGATTCTCCAATCGAAGCAGCGGAGGGAATCGACGATATTTTACCGGATTTCGAGCAGGTGGAAGGGTGGTGGACGACGATTTTGAGCAAAATTCGCCGACTTTTACCGGGGGGAATTAGCGAAAAAATTCCCGATTGGTTAATTACCGGCTTGTTAACAGGAAGTTTAGTCACTATCCTATTAGTAGCGGTGGTCAGTTTACCGAAAAATCCTGCGGAAATTGCCGAAAATATGCCTGAAGTTGTCTCTAGTCCTTCCCCGGCAGCCGGGGAAATTATCGAAACTCCCCCAGAATTAATCGCACCAGAGGCACCGATTCCCGTCCCGATTACCAAAGCAAAACCGCGATTAACTCCCGAACAAAGTTTAGTCGCAGCCATTCAAGCGGAAATTACCGATTTAACTACTCGTTATCCCGCCGGTATTATTTCTACCGTAGAAGCGGATTTTTTGGCTAGTCGTCTAGTAGTTATTTTGGGCGATAATTGGTATAGTCTGGAGGCATCACAACAGGATAAATTGGCTAATTCGGTTTTTCAACGTTGCCAAAGTCTCGATTTTCGCCGCTTGGAAATGAGGGATAACGAGGGAATTCTCCTCGCTAGAAGTCCCGTGATCGGCGATCAAGTGGTGATTGTCAATCGCACTCAACCCACCGCTGCCATCTCCTCTGGTGAGTAGTTTTCAGCGCAGGGGGAGGGAGTTCCAGACAAAGACAGCCTCAAGAATTCTCGCCCACCAGTCCGCTTTTTCCCCTCGCTGGTTAGATATCTAAATATACACAAAAATTAGTGATCCCTGACTTAACAGTGCTATAATTGGCTAGGTAAAATTTTGTAACGATTTTTAATCTTGAACCTACCCGATAGTCAATGCTTCCCCCCGCCCGGGTGGGCCGCAGCAATTTTGGTGCGAGAAAAATTGCTCCGATCCAACCCAACTCCCTTAAACCTTTCTAGGGTTCCCCTAACCGCCAAAATTTTGCCCTAACTACCAAGAATTAAGAGATTTCAAACTATACCATGAACTCTGTTATTCGTCAACAGCGAGCGCTGATCACCGGAGCCGGCAGCGGCATCGGCAAAGAAACCGCCCTCGCTTTCGCCAAGGCGGGAATTAATCTGGTTTTAATCGGTCGCGATCAGCAAAGATTGGCAACCGTGGCGGGAATGGCGGCAGATTTAGGCGTATCAGCCCAAGCTTACCCCTTAGATTTGGCAGATATCCCGGAAGTAGCTCCTAGTATCGCTAAAATCGCCCAAGAATCCGGACCGATCGATATCCTGATCAATAATGCTGGCATGGGTTACACAAACTCCTTGGCTGACACACCTTTGTCAGACTGGCAGCGGGTGATCGATCTCAATTTAACCAGTGTTTATCAGTGTGTGCAAGGAATTTTACCTGCCATGCGTCAACAGGGGGGAGGCACGATCGTTAACGTTTCCTCGATCGCCGCCGATAATTTCTTCCCTGATTGGGGGGCCTATAGTGTCAGCAAAGCGGGATTAGTGGCATTTTCTCGCATTTTAGCGATCGAGGAGCGGGCTAACGCCATTCGCATCACGATTATCATCCCCGGGGCTGTCAATACTCCCATCTGGGACAGCGATAGCGTCAAAGCAGATTTCGATCGCTCGGCCATGTTAACCCCGGATATCATCGCTCAGGCCATTCTGCAAGCGGTGTTACTGCCCAAACAGGCCGTAGTGGAAACGATGACCATTATGCCCAGTGCGGGGGCATTATAACCCGAAATACTTCTATTTATCAATCAATTCGCCTACAGGCCTCTTCATTATGACCATAGCTT
Source organism: Microcystis sp. LE19-195.1E (assembly GCF_027532095.1). Lineage (NCBI taxonomy): Bacteria > Bacillati > Cyanobacteriota > Cyanophyceae > Chroococcales > Microcystaceae > Microcystis > Microcystis sp. LE19-195.1E. The sequence continues at coordinate 3,936 of NZ_JAPZSZ010000031.1, read as the reverse complement.
CTTCTAACGGTTTAAACGGTAATTTAACCGACGCTATTCAAGCACGCGTGACCACTCGCCCCGATCGCAACACCCACAATGGCAAAACCGCTCAAATTCATCCAACTTCCGACGAAAACAAAGAACAGATGATGGATGCGGTCAGAAATATCCTGATCTCGGTGGGGGAAGATCCCGAAAGAGAAGGTTTATTAAAAACCCCCAAACGGGTGGCCGAAGCGATGCAGTTTCTCACCCAAGGCTATCAACAATCCCTAGAAACCCTCGTTAATGGTGCGATCTTCGATGAAGGTCATAATGAGATGGTATTAGTGCGCGATATTGACTTTTTTAGTCTCTGTGAACATCATATGTTACCCTTCATGGGGCGGGCCCACGTTGCCTATATTCCTAACCAAAAGGTGGTCGGATTAAGTAAATTAGCCCGCATTGTGGAAATGTATTCCCGTCGTTTACAGGTCCAAGAGCGCCTCACCCGTCAGATTGCCGAAGCGATTCAAGAAATTCTCGACCCCCAAGGGGTTGCAGTCGTCATGGAAGCAACCCATATGTGCATGGTAATGCGCGGGGTGCAGAAACCGGGATCCTGGACTGTCACCAGCGCCATGTTAGGAGTCTTCCAAGACGAGCAAAAAACCCGCGAGGAGTATCTTAACCTGATCCGTCATAAACCCAATTTCTTCTAGTCAGGCAAATGGGGAAATGGGGGAATTCAACTAAAACCCCAACACCCAAAACCTTCTAACTGATCACTGATCCCTGAATTTTTGCAGTCGCTCTAGCAAGAGGGCGACTTTTTTGAGGTCTTTATCACCGGGCGATCGCTCAACGCCGCTAGACACATCAATACCCTGGGGGTGCAGCCGAGTTAAAGCTTCACTAATATTATCGGGGTTGAGTCCTCCGGCCAGAAACCAGGGCAAGGGGGGCGAAAAACTGGCTAAGGCTTGCCAGTCTAAGGTATGTCCCGTACCGCCGAGCAATTGGGGATGGTAGGCATCTAACAGTAAAGTATCGACGCTATTGAAGTAAATTGCCGACTTTTCCCAACTTTCTCTGTCTTTAATCCGTAAAGCTTTGATAATTTCCCGGTCGGGTAATAATTGCCGCAACCTTTGGCAATATTCGGGAGATTCTTTACCATGTAACTGCACACTTGTCAAGGGGGTTTTAATAATTATTTGCTGAATAATTTCCGGTTGCTCGTCGGCAAAAACCCCGATAAAATCAATTTTGTCGGGTATTGCGGCGATAATGGCGTTAATTTGCTCGATTTTGACGTAACGAGGCGAACTAGGTACGAGGATAAAACCTAAGGCCGTAGCTCCGCAAGTAGCGATCGCTCGTCCTTGGTCCGGTTGGGTAATGCCGCAAATTTTAATTCGCATTTAATCTTATTCACAAAACGTTACAAAAACTGTTAAGTATTCAAACAAAAAGCAGTTTCGGGTCAAGAGCTTTTTATAATGCCCTGTGATTAACAAAATCTTATCAAGACTGGAGCGCAAATGATCTCTTCCACCTTACTTTTAGCCACTGCTCAAACCATTCCCTGGAATTTATCCGTCGGGATTACCATGACGTTAGCTAACCTAGTAGCGTTCGTTATCGGTTATTTTGCTATCCAAAATACCGGAGCAGGCCCTGCTTTACCCTTGCCGCAGTTAGCCTCGAAAAAAAGCTTCGGTCTGCCGGAATTATTGGCTACCATGAGTTTTGGCCATATTCTCGGTGCGGGACTGGTTCTCGGTCTTTCTAACGCGGGTATTCTCTAATCAGGGATCAGTAATCAGTGACCAGTAAACCTCAGAGAGAGGAGCAAGGATCTGGTAGTCAGGAGAACTAAGCATAAAGAGATTTTAGGCAACTTCATCCCTATTTTTCCCATTTTTGAACTCTCAAAAGTTAATTATGTCAGAAGTCTAGTAATCGTCAAGATCGGGTGATTATTCTGGCTGCTGGCGAGAAAATTAAGAAAGCAGTGGCCCAAGTCGAAGCTGGATACTTTGCTGACGAAGAAGAAGCAGTATTGGCTAAATTAACCCATGAAAGTTAGATGGCTGCGGAAAGAAGGATCGAAAATAATTGGTAAATGCGAACGTTGCTAATCGCTTAATTAATCGTCAATATTGCCTCTAAAGTTAATCTCATAAATAAAGATTTCGTCTGTCTCCTTTTAACTCACCTTTAAGTTTTTTGATATCAAGTTCTTCAGGGGGATAAACGTTTTGAGTTTCAAGGCAGGTTTTGAGAATACCAATTTTAGTCAAAACAGATTTTCGGCTATTGGCATCTAGTTTCTCCAAAAATTTATTGGCTGATCTACTGATCCTGATCTTCACGATTAAACCAGCCTGTAATATCAACGAAGCCGTCGTCTTTGTAATCAACAGGATTAAAGGTTGCTTCTATGTCAGCTTGTTCTATATCATCAACATAGGGAATCAGCATCTCGAAGAATTTAAACCATTCTTCCCGCATAACTTCGCGGACGCTTTCCTTGATGATGGTTTTGAGCATTAGAGCATCTAAGGTGTTTGCCGGCTCCATATATTTTCCTCCAATCTACTTGAATTCTAGCAGCAGATCAAGAAAACGGGTTTCTTACAGCAGCTATCTTAATGATCAGGTAGGCAGTTTTCGTTTTGGGGAGTCGGTGGTCGATACCAAATTAGTTTACACTTCATCTTGATGAGCAACGCTGTACCCCGAACTGAAGTTAAATACAGCCAATAGATCGTAAAATTTAGGAAGTTATTATGTTGATTTTTAAGGCTTTTTTGTCAGCCTGGTAAAATTTGGTTAAGCAACTAAGTAAAAGTGAGCGATCGATGCTAGAGAAAACACCGATGACGATGATGGATTTCTTTCGCAAAAGCGAAGGATTTTAGTTTTCTCAAGCTACTGTTCGAGGCAAGTCAAGAGATTGGGAGAGATTCAGGTAATCTAAAAATAGGCGGTTAAAGTGGGTCTTAGCTTACCTGATAACGTTCTTAAAATCTATCGGTGGCAAAAGTTACTTATTTTAGTTGTATAGCTACAGGAATGAGTAACTTTAAAAAGCTTTAGGTAGGTTTTTGGTTTCTGTAGTTAACCCCGATCCTCACAAACAAAGTCCACTACTCGATCGATTTCCCGGGATGAGCGGATACGACGACTACCGCTGCCGAGTTCGCCACCACGACAATTGGCCCACCAACGCTCGCGACTGCCATTAACGATCGCATCAAATTCTCTAATTCTGCCACTATCATAATAACTGCGGCGATCAACGACAAAACGACCGATACTGGGGAGGCGAAATTCTTCGTAAACATTACCTTCCCAACCGCCACCAAAATTACCGTCATGGTCGTCCATGCGTACCTCAAACTCGCCCCGACAACCATTTCTGACCACAATATTGCCGTTTTGGAAATCCCAATTACCCTCACAGGGAGCAGCGGAGCGAGTGCGGGTTAATCTTACTTGGGCCCATCTAGCGTTCACGGGACAGCGAGTAGTGCGACCGCTTTGACTTTCACAATTAACTCTCATGGTTCTGGCCGCTGCTGGCTCGCTCCCCAGGGGATAAATTAGCAACAAACCGAGACTAGATAATAAAATTTGGCGAAACATTCTCTTTATCTCCAAGAAATTCTCTAGTTTATCTTACAGGGGTATCCAGAAAATGAGTAGTAGTTGCTTGAGGTGCGTTAATCAACAAAAAAGAAGGGTGATTTAACTTCACCCTTCCCCCTATTCGGTAAATTTTCTTGCCATCCTTAGAGAGCGTTACCGCGAGGTAATACTTCTTCAGGGAAGATAAAGTTTTCGTGGGGTTGGTCTTGGGGAGCCATCCAAGCTCTCAGACCTTCGTTAAGCAGAATATTTTTAGTGTAGAAGGTTTCAAATTCCGGGTCTTCCGCCGCTCTCAATTCCTGAGAAACGAAGTCA
>NZ_JAPZSZ010000356.1:0-3579 GCF_027532095.1 Microcystis sp. LE19-195.1E | reverse complement strand
ATAGTTCAAAATTTTTCTAGAAACGGCTGTTTTGCAGATAATTGCCAGATAAGCTGAACGATGATTAAGACATTCAATCAATTTAATTAACATCCATTCTGAAATATCAAAGTTACTTTTTCCTGTGATAGCATCTAAACCCTGATAACCTTGAAAGTTACTTTTTTGCGGTAAATTTTTTCCGTTAATAAGTCCTTGTTTTGAGTTGGTTATCCAAGGCAAATTCCCCAAGAATAAAATATTCTCTTTCCATGCTTGAGTCAGAGAATACCAGTCACAATCAAAAAAATTCTTCTGTTCAACTTGTATTCTTTTATCTTGGCATATTTGCCGATCTTGATTAATCTGAGTGATATAATTAGGATTAATTTCAAAGCCGAGGATTTTTTCAGTTTGTTTAAAGGTAAGTGCTGCTGCTTTTAAAAAGTTACCTATACCACAAGTTGGCTCAATAATAACATCGGGGTTAACATGAATTTGCCATAATTTTTGACAAATCTTTTCGGTTAACTACGGGGGAGTTTGAAAGTCTCCATATTCAATTTTAACCTGAGAAGCTTGCATCACTAATTCTCTCTATAAATGGGTATTAATCCTTCTTCTTGACCGGCAAGATCGATTACCCTAGTATATTGTAATCTCCATTGTAAGGCATTAGAAATAGTTAAAAAACCTTCCCCCGGGGGATGAACAAGAATTTCATCAGCTATATTGGCCGCTTCCATTTCATCAACAGGTAAGTTTTTCTCTAAAATAAAAGCAATTAAATCATCTTTGTTTCCCTGATTGTTTAAGATGTTGCGGATACCACAAGTCATCTGGAAATCGGCTGTTCTTTCGGCACTGACAAAAATTGTCCTGATAATTCTTAAACTGGCAGTACGATTTAGGCTATCATCTAACTTTTCATAAACAAAAATAATTAAGGAATATCCCAGTCCAAAAATTTAGAGTGAAGATTCTTGATGTTGAGATTCCAAAGCTGAGAAGACAGCTGCCTCGTCACATAACAATTCTTGGTTCAATCTTGCCATAGATCATACAGGGTTTAAATCAACTCTAGCAGCAAAATTTATCTAAGTAACTAAGCAAAATTAATATCGAATCTGTTTTGACTTTGTGTTCTTTGTGCCTCCGTGGTTGATCCCAAACCCTTCTGGGATAACCCGATAGAAAAGTTGATGCTAGGCTAGATTTAACCAGACTAAACCAAGAGATCCTATTTATTTTTTGCGAGTAAAAATTTCTTCAAACCAATTAATAGCTCGATTTGCCAAAGCTTCTAGGGAATATTTTTGCTCGACTACTGCACGACAAGAATATCGATCGATCCGGTCTAAATTTTTAATTCCTGTAACTAATCCCTCGATACTATCGGGTTCAACTAAAAAACCAGTTTTTCCATCTTCGATAATTTCTACCGGACCACCACGACGATAGGCAATTACGGGAACACCACAGGCTAAAGCTTCAATAGCCACGTTACCAAAAGCCTCAACCCAGCGCGGGGTCATCAACAGGCCAAAACAGTCGCCTAGCTCTTTTTGTAGGCTCCCGGTGGGCAAAAACCCGCGATAATCGACTAAATCGAAACTATAGGTATCCTGTAAATTTTGCCAGTAGAGAGGATCGGAAATATGACCGAAAACCCGTAAAGGCACACCTAACTGTTGACAAGCGGCGATCGCATCTTCCAAAGCCTTTTCCGGGGCAATCCGTCCCACCCAGGCTAGACAGGGGGAGGAATCGGCCCGAAACTGATACAAAGATAGGTCTAAACCATTAGCTAAACAGCGATAGGGGGGAGAGAGGGAGAAAGTTTCCGCTTGGGCGAGGGTGTGAAAAGCCAGTAAATGGGGAAAATTGCTGTAGGTTTTTTCAATAATATGATCCATCGCCAAAGAAACGGAAGCCATGCTGACTAAATGGGCGACGGGAGTGGCAAAAAAAGGAGTGAGATAAAAAGGGAGCCAATCGTAGGCAAAATTAATAATTAAATCGTACTGATTTTGTATCTGTTGGGCGTAGTGCCACATATTGGCCAAAACGGCATTTTCGGGCATTAAAATCGGGGCTTGCCGGCCCTGACTTTGGGCGGAAATCTGGGCATTTCCTGCTATAGTGATTAAGGGAATATCATGCAACTGCGAGGCTTCTGGAGCCACTACCCGCACCAGATAGCCTTGCCTGGTCAGAGTGCGAGCGAGATTATAAAGAGTTAATTCTACGCCACCGCCGCCCCCCGAACCCAAAAATCCCACGGGGGTGGAGATAAATAACAGTTTTCGACTCAATTTTGCACCTCTGTGGGTGTGGTTTCAGTGAAGGAAGTATCCTGTACGTCATCATCTTCCGGTTCACCAGTGGTTTCTAGGGGAGCAATATCTAAACGGGGCGGTAATTGCAGATTTAACTGTCTGATTGCCCAGCGTGCTGTTTCTTGCACTTCTTCATCGGAATCATCGAGGGCATGACAAATTAATTGACTGATCTGAGACATGATATCGTAGAGTCTGGTTAAATCCCGGATAGCATTTTTCCGCACTTGGGGATTTTTATCCTGGAGAGAGATAGCCAAAGCTTGGTTCATCGGTCGCAGGGAGCGGGTACAGATTTGAGCGAGGGCTTCTAGGGTTAAACTGCGTTCGTAGGAATCCCCATCCACCATACTATCGACTAAAGGCTGCATTGCCCTAGAATCGGACATCTGTGCCAGTTTCCAAACCGCCCTTCTACGGGTACGGGGATCGTCATCGCGAAGACTTTCAATTAAACGCAGGATTAAGTCTACGTTCGGGATACGGGAGGTAGCTTGTACGGGCAAAGAAGGCTCGAAATCCTCTTCACCACTGCCATTAATGTCACTGCCCGTTTTGGTGTCCGCGTCGAAGGAATTGCCATTGCCCCTAGAAAAGTTGTTGAGTGGGTTTTTAGGATTGACGTAAGTTGTCTTTTTGCGGCGTTTTGAGGCTTTGCCCTTGGGACGATATTGAAAGAAAAGCGATAGTAAAGCTGCCAATAAAGCGATGGATAACAGAGCCGAGCCAGCAATTAACGGTATTGGTGAAGTCTCATTTCCGGCGGCTGCGTTGGCGGCCGCGGCGTTTTGACCTAGATACTTCTGGGTATTAGCGATCGCATTTTGAGCAAATGTATCGTTCGGACGTTGTGCCAGAGCTTGTTGAAATTTTTCTAGGGCGAGTTGGTAATTTCTTTGGGCTGTAGCTTCGTAACCAGCTTTCATCAACTGATCGTAAGTGGCGACAGTCTGGGGTTGCTCTAACCTAGGTGGAGTTTGAGCGTTAGCCGTGGGTAAAGTCTGGAAATTATGACCCCAACTGCTCACACCGATAGCTAACAAAAATAGGAAATTGGGTTTGATCATAGAATTAACGTAACTGTTTAGGGGGGGGTAAAAGTTATGATAGCCTAAAAGCCTTGACATCCTCACCGCCGTAAACGGACGGTGATTCCCAAACCTCACGATTTAGGTTTCTGCTTCTTTCCCTTGCGGGGTTCCGCACCTGCCTTAACAGATTTACTCTGTTCTGGTCTTATGGTCGCTCTACAGACTGACAC